>DATGXO010000201.1:0-27091 GCA_035298965.1 Opitutaceae bacterium
ACCGCAAACGTGGACACCACCGTCATATCCGCCAGACGCACCCGCGAAATCATGCCGTTCGCATTATGCGCCACATACACGGTGCCACCGTCGCTCGTCATCACCATCTGGCCAGGATCTTGATTGAGAACAAGGCTACCAGTGATCTGACCGGTGGTCGGATCGATCGCGATCATCATGTTGGCGTAAGAACTCGTCGAAGACGCCGGCACCGTGGCGTAGAAGCGCGAACGTGCGGCATCCCACAGGAGATCCGCGGTGGTGAGCGGCAGCACACGCAGAGTGTCGAAAACTGTGCTATAACCGATATTTCCATCCGCATCGGAGGCACGCAGCCGCAACGGCGCATCCGGAATCGGCGGTAGATTGACGGCGCCGGTCCAGCCGAGCGCACCAGCAAGTGTGATGGGCGAAGGAGTCAGGGGCTGCACCGAGCTGTCTGGCAGCACGACGCCGAGACTCACTGCCGCGGACGCGCCGCTGATCACGTTGCCTTCAACATCCACAGCCGATATGCTGATGCTCACCGGGGAACTGATCGTCAGGAGGACGCCAAGGCTGCCAAACTTGTAGCCGGCGACCTCGTTGTCGCGAACCGTGATTGCGCTGGTTGCCGCGGCAAAGGAGGGAGCGGTAGCAGTAATTGTGGGTGTCCGTGTTCCATCCTTCAGCGTGTTGTCGAGCGCCGTGACGGCAACTGAGGCGGAAGTCGAACCCGCCGGAATAACAACCGTTGTCGGAACAGAGACAACCGCCGCGTCGGAGGCAGCGAGGCCGACCTGAAGATCCTGCTGCAGGATGCCCGGAATCGAAACCGAAAGGTCTCCGGACCCGCCCTCGGTCAGCGTCAGACTGAACGGCAACGCGAGCGTGCGGCGTTCGTCGTCAACAGCCAGCGAGTCAGCCGTAGCCGAGACGCCACCAGAAACGGAGGCGTTCACGGTCACAGGAATATCGCCGTCGATCTTGAGATCGTTGTAGGCGCCGATGCTAAAGGTTACCGAGGTCTTGCCGGCAGGAATCGTCACAGAAGCAGGCAGCACGACTTCGGACATAGGATCGGCGGAGAGCGAGCAGACCAGTGCCACCGCCGGCGCCCGATCAACGGATAACGTCGAATTGCCAGTCGGGGTTTCACCTTCAACCAGCTTTGCCGGCACATTCAGCGAGAGCGTCGGTGTATCGTCATCCAGGACCGTCACGCTAGCAGCAGTGCCTGCATATTCACTTGCCGAGGCGGAGATCGAAACGCTGCGCGCTAGATCAACGACATCATTATCGACTACACTGATCGCAAATGGAGCATAGGTTTGCCCGCTCGGAACCATCACCGAAGAGGGAATCGCAACCTGCCCCGATGGTGATGCTGCCAACACAAATGTAAGCGGGGTCTCCGAAGGAACATCCAACAGCAAATACCCAGTGTGGGGACCGGAGCCCTCGACCAAGGGGGAAGGAACATCGACCAAGACATGCCGAGCCACCTCCGCCTCGACCCTGATATTGTCGATAGCGATCCCATCCACGGGCACAGCTGCATTGTCGTACTCCGAAAACCGGATCCGAAACCCGGACCCGAAAGACCCGCCCAAGGCAGCCACCGCGCCATCGAGCGGAAGCGAGAACGTCTGCCAGCTGCTGCCGAGGTTTTCCAGCGACTGGACCGTTCGCCATGTCGTGCCACCGTCTGTGCTAATCGCAACGCCATCGTACTCACGAACAGCGGAGAAATTGCCAACCGGAGCGGGATGGGGTTCGTTGCCGATGCTCTTGGCGTCAAAGGTCAGAACTGCGCCCTTCTTGAAGGAGAGATCAAGAACCAACGTAGCCTCGGCCACGGAGAAGTTCGAATCGCTCGAACTATCATCAAGCATCAGGTGATGCGTTCCTGAAGCTGGAGCAAAATCTCCGGAAACTGTAACGCGCCCGTCGCTCATGCCACTCGCCTGCCAAACAGCCCCGAGACTTCCCGATTCGAAATCTTCAGAGAAGACGGTTTCACCATGCACATCGAAGGATAAGGCCCAGAGGAAGGCACCGACCAACACGGCCCGAACAAATGTGAGACGAATCGGAATTTTCATAACAGGGATTGGCAACAGAAAGCGGTCCTAGAAGGACACACTATGCATGTGTTCTAGCAATACATTTCCATCCTTAATTGCCTGCTCCAATACCGACCAAGGCCGCCTCGGGTGAGGCGGCCTTGGCTTTGAAGAGGCGGAGTTGCTCGTTCACCCGAGGGTGGCGACGACTTTCGTGCCGTCCTGGATGCGGTCGAGGGGGATGAGGTTGCCGTCGACTTTCTTGCCGTCGATCACTAGCGAGGTGACGCCCTTGCTCACGTTTTTCGGGTTCTTCACCTCGATCTTCACGCGCTTGCCGCGGAACACGCGCTCGACCTTGAAGCCGGGCCACGCCTTCGGGATGCACGGATCGAGGCGCAGGCCGTCGATCTCGGGACGCACGCCGCAGATCCACTGGAGCGCGGAGTGGTGCGCCCACGACGCGGTGCCGGAGAGCCAGGCGACGCGGGACTTACCGGCGTTGCGGTTGCAGGTGGCGTAGGTAGTCTGGCAATGCACGTACGGCTCGATCTCGCGCAGCTCGGCGCGGGTGTTGTAGGCCGAGGGCATGAACGCGCGGTAGTACTCGTACGCGCGGTCGCCGTCGCCCAGCAGGGCTTCGGCGATCACGGCCCAGCTCTGCGTGTGGCAGAAGATGCCGGCGTTTTCCTTGATGCCGTGGTTGTAGATCACGCCGCCCATGACGGTCGGGGGCGTGTTCGTGAACGGCGGCGCGCTGAGCATGATGCCGTACGGCGTGGCGAGCTCGCGCTGGAGCGCATCCATCGCGCTGCGACCCTGCTCGGGTGACGCGGCGCCGGACATGACGGCCCAGACCTGGGTGTTGATGTAGATCTTGCCCTCGGCCTCGGTCTTCGCGCCGTAGCGATGGCCGTCGTCGCCGATAGCCCAGAGGTACCATTCGCCATCCCACGCGGCGGCTTGGATATTGGCCTCAAGCTTCGTCTGTTCGGCGCGCGCCCACGCGGCTTCCTCGGGCAAACCAAGGCGGTCGGCGATCTGCGCGTAGGTGACGAGTCCGTATCGGAGCTGGAAGGCGACCATGACGGATTCGCCGTTGTAGCCCATTTTCACGCAGTCGTTCCAGTCGGCGTGGAGGCCGCACGGGAGACCGTTCTTGCCGGAGCGTTCGAGGTTGAATTCGAGGGCGCGGCGGAGGTGGCCGAGCACGGTGGCTTCGCCCTGGTCGGAGTACGGGAGAACCTTTTTGTAGAAGTCGAGGTCGCCGGTTTCCGCTACGTAGTCGGGGATGGCGTTGAAGAACCACTGGCAGTCGTCGGAGCGGTAATCCTCGCGCTTCGGCGCGGGCATCGCGCCGGGCTTGTGGCTGAACGGGGCGACGACGGGCATCGCGCCGCCATTGGAAACCTGGCCGGTGAGCATGAGCTCGAGGCGCTCGCGGATCTGGTCCTTGAGCATCGGCATGGCGCCGAGGAAGTCCTGCACGGTATCGCGGAAACCGAGACCGTCGCGCTCGCCATTGTAGACGAGGGAGGCGTGGCGCGACCAGGTGTAGGTGATGAGGGCATTGTAGGCGCCCCAGACGTTGGCCATCGAGTCGAACTCGGCATCGGGCGTCTTCACGACGGCGGCGCCGAGCAGGCCATGCCAGTGCGACTTCAGTTTCTGGAGTTCGGCTTCGCAGCGTTCGCTCGTGCCGAACTCGGCGCGGGCGGCGTAGCCGTGCGACTCGGGCGTGCCGAGGCCGAGCATGGCGATGAGTTCGCGCGTCTCGCCGGGCTGAAGCTCGATCTCGACCTGGAGGGTGCCGCAGGCGTTTTCGCCCTCGGCGAGGAAGTTGGAACACTTGCCGTCGATCACAGCCTGCGGGTTGGCATAGGTGTTGTAGACGGAGCCGAGGAAACGCTCGCGCACGGTCTCGTAGCCGGCGAGCGGCGCGCCCACGAGGGCCATCCAGAGACGGTGGCAACCCATGAGGTTGCTCGGATCGAACTTGTGGTACGGGTGCACCGCCATGCCGAGCATGTCCTGCTCGACGGTGGCCTTCGTGATGAACTGCGAGTACTGGAGATTCGTGAGATCATTGGGCATGTGCCACGGACTGGCCATCTCGCAGTAGGTGAAGACGGAGAGCTTGCGCGGCTGCTTGCCCTTGTTGGTGACCTTCAGGCGCCAGTATTCAAAAGCCTGGCCCAGCGGCACGAAGTACGTGCTCTCGGTCTCGATCGCCGAGTAGCGGGAGGTGATCGTCGTGTACGCGGTGCCGTGGCGGCAGGTGCTCTTGTACTTCGCGAGCGGCTTGCCGACGGGCTGCCAGGACGAGGACCAATAGTCGCCGCTCTCCTGGTCGCGCAGGTAGAAATAGCGGCCCGGCTGGTCGAGCGGCACGGAGTTCGAGCGCAGGCGCAGGAAACGCGAGCCGAGCGCGCTCTTGTAGAAGGAGTAGCCGCCGGCGTTGTTGGTGATGATGGCGCCGTAGTCCAGCGACCCGAGGTAGTTGCTCCACGGGCGGGGCGTGTCGGGACGCGTGATGACGTATTCCTTGGCCTTGTCGTCGAAGTGACCGAATTGCATGGGAGAAAAAGTTCGGGGGAAGAGCCGAAGAACGAGCGCTAAATCACAAGCGGGCGGCGCTGCCAAGCGCGCGCTGCGCGCGTGAGAAAAACTCCCTCCACGCCGCCAGGGCAATGCGCGCCCGCGGACGCTCGCCAAGCTCTCCGGCGCGGGCCAACGTCGCGATTCTTCCTCATGACCGTCGCCGAACGCGAAGCCGCCCTCATCGCCGATCTCTCAATCCTGCCGAGTTGGCAGGAACGTCTCGAGGAACTGCTCCGTCGCGACCGCCGCCGCCCCGGACTCACACCCGCCGAGCGGAGCGACGCCCACCGCGTGCCCGGTTGCGTCTCGCGGGTGTGGCTCGTGCCGACCGCCGCCGCGGAAGGCGCCGAGCGGCGCTGCCGGTTCCGCAGCGACGCCGAGGCGCCGGCGGTGCGCGCGTTCATCGGCACGCTCGCCGCGCTCTACGACGACGCCGCGGCCGCCGAGATCGCCGAGCACGAGCCGACGTTTCTCGCCGCGCTCGATCTGGAGAAACATCTCACCGGCACGCGCCGTGAGGCCTTCGCGAAAGCGCGCGACGCGATCCGCGCCTTCGCCGCGGCGTAGCGGATACGTTCAGCCGCCCGCGTCGGCCTTCGCATCCGTCGCCGCGCCGCGCTGCGGGTCGAGCGCGCGCAGGAGGGCTTCGACGATCTGCTCGTTGAACAAAGGCTTCGTCAGCACCGCTGCGAGTCCGGCCTGCTTGAGCTGCTCCGGAGTGATCGTCGCGCCGTAGGCCGTCATCAACAGCACCGGCACGCGTCGCTCCGATTCCGCGATTCTTTCGGCGAGTTGCAGGCCGTTGAGGCGCGGCATGGCGTAATCCGTCAGCACGAGCGCGAACGGTTTCTCGGCGCGACTGAAAAGTTCCCACGCCGCCAGGCCGTCGGCCGCGACCGCCACCTCGCAACCGCGCCGCTCGAGCGCAGTGCTCAGCACGTACACGACAGCCGCGTCGTCCTCGACGACGAGCACGCGCACGCCGCGCAGCACCGCGCACTCGGCCGGCGTCGCCGATTTGTGGACGTGGGGGAGCAGCACGTGGAACGTCGCCCCGTGGCCCGGCTCGCTCTCGACCCACACGGTGCCGTTGTGCCGCGAGACGACGCTCTGCACGACGGCGAGGCCGAGACCGGTGCCTTTGCCGGCGGGCTTCGTGGTGAAGAACGGTTTGAAGATCCGCTCGAGGTGGTCCGCCGGGATGCCGGGGCCGGAATCGCGCACCGAGAGGCGCACGTAGTCGCCGGCGGGGAGATGATTCGCCCGCGGTGTCTCGGGCGAGGGCAGCCGCACATCGGCCAGGCTGATCGTGAGCGTGCCCTTCTGCCCCATGGCGTCGCGCGCGTTGTTCAGCAGGTTCATCACCACCTGGAGCAATTGCGTGCGGTCCGCCATCACGCGGTCGTCGACCCCGCTCGCGTGCAGTTGCAGCTCGATCGTGCGCGAGAGCCCGGAGCGCAGCAGCATGAGCGATTCGCTCAACAACTCGCCGAGGCGGATCTCGGTGATCGGCTCCGGACTGTGGCGACCGTAGGCCAACAACTGCCGCACGACCGAGGTGGCATGCGCCACGGAATTGAGCGTGAGGTCGATGTTCTCCTGCACGGGATGCTCGGCCGGCAGATCCTGTTTCGCCAGCTGCAGCCAGCAGACGACCGAGGTGAGGCAGTTGTTGAAATCATGCGCCACGCCGCCGGCGAACTCGCCCACCGCCTCCATGCGCTGCGCGTGCAACAACTGCTCCTGAAGCAACTCGCGCTCCCTACGCGCCAACTCCCTCTCGTGGTCGGCGCGCTCGAGGTTCTCCAACATGGCGTTTATCCGGCGCGCGACGCTGGCGATCTCGTCGGCGCCCTCCGCCGTCACGCGGCCGCGCCCGCCGGCCACCTCGCCGGCCTTGGCGACCTCGTCGCTGAGCACCTCAAGCCGGCGGATCACCTGGCGTCGGAGCACCCAACTCGTCAGCAACGCCACGAGCACCGCCGCGCCCACGAGCTGCCAAAACATCAACTGCCGCGCCCGCACACCTTCCTGGTACGCGCTCCTATCGAGCTCCAGCCGCAGGCCGAACAGCGCTTCACCCACCACATCGCGGAACAACACCGCGACCGACATCCGCGCGCCCGAGAGCAGATCGACCCGCACATCCGGGATCGCCGCCGCCCCCGTGTCCGGCTCCCGCCACTCGGCCGCGGTGAACAGCTCCGGCGACACACCGAGGATCTGCTCCAGCCGCTCGATCAGGCGCTCGTCGATCCGCCGCACCGCGACCAATGCGCCCTGCGGCACCCCTTCGCCCGAGGTCGGCAGCACCGGCAAGCACACGAAGAACGCCAGCGCCCCGTCGTACCGGCAGATGCCGTCCAGCTCGCGCCGTGACGCGCTCCCGCCCGCCACCTGTCTCGCCGCGGACGCCATCCCCACGATCTGATCGCCGCTCGGGCGCACCAGTTCCTCGGCCCCGGCGGGCAACAACGCCCCGCCCACGAAATCGCCCGCCCGGCTGTACACCAGCATCGCATCCACCTGCACGTTGCGCAGCGACTCCGCCGTCCAGTTCGCCAGCTCGTACGCTGGCGTGGGAGCGGTCGCGTAGGCCGCGGTGTCGTCCCATTCCGAGTAGTCGCGCGCCGTGCGGCGGAGCGTCTCGCGCTCGGCCTCGACGATGCGCCGCAGGCTCCGAGCGGCCTCGTGCGCCTCGCGCAGCTCCATCGCGGCGAGGCCGCGCATGAAAGCGTGTCCGGTCAGGCCCGCGATGAGCAGGATCAACCCGGCAAACACCAAGACTACACCCAACCGCGCACGACTCTGAAGCTTCATGAGGACCGTCGCCGGATCTCCGGCTGTGTGCCTCTGTATCAATCACAACGTTTCGCGTGGAGCAACTGCGCGGCTCCCCCAATTTTGCGGGTGCGGCCGCGGGGCGTTCCACCCATGGTTCACCTCGGCCGCCATGTTCTGCGACGCGCACAACCATCTCCAGGATCCCTGGCTCGCGCCCCATCTCGATGCCATCGCCGCCGAAGCCGGCCGCCTCGGCATCGGCGCCATGGTCGTGAACGGCACCTGCGAGGCCGACTGGCCCGGCGTCGCCACACTCGCCCGACGTTTCCCCTTCGCCCGGCCGAGCTACGGCCTGCACCCGTGGGATGTCGCGGGCCGCTCGCCCGCCTGGTTGGAAACGCTGCGCACCCGTCTCGCGGCCGAGCCTCGGGCCGCCGTCGGCGAGATCGGCATCGACCGTTGGATCCTCGAAAGCGCCCCCGCCGACTACTTCCCCGCCGGCACCCCGCCGCCCGCGCCTCTCGCCGAGCAGATCGAGTGTTTCCTTCCGCAACTCGCCCTCGCCGTCGAACTCGATCGCGCGGCCACCATCCACTGCCTGCAAGCGTGGGGCCAGCTCGACGAGTTGCTACGCTCACGCCCGCTGCCGCGCCGGGGTTTTCTGCTCCACGCGTACGGCGGCCCGGCGGAGATGGTCGCCGGCTTCGCGAAGCTCGGCGCGTATTTTTCGTTCAATGGCGCGTTTCTCGCCGAGAAAAAGACGCGCCAGCGCGCCGCCTTCCGCGCCGTGCCCGCCGACCGGCTACTCGTCGAGACCGATGCGCCCGCGCTGCCGCCGCCCGCGCCGTGGCTCACGCACCCGTTGCCCCCCGCACCCGAGTCCGGCGGAAAAACGGTGAACCATCCCGCCAACCTCGCAGCCACCTATCGAGGCCTCGCGCAGATCCGTGGCACGCCCGAGCCGGAGCTCGCGGCTCAGGTCGCGGAGAACTTCGCCCGCTTGTTTGGCTGAGGCGGACCAGCGTGCCCGCGCCCGGCGCCGTCAACCAGCGTCGCTCGTCAGCAGCCGCACCACCTCGCCCGCCGCCGCGAAACCGAACGCCCCGGTCACGAACGTCGCGCTGCCCAGGCCGTTGTCGCAGTTGAGCTCCGTCGGCGCGCCCGGTTCCTGCGTCTCGCAAACGTGCCCATCGGCCCACGGATAGACCGGCCGCTCGGGCGAGTACACGCACCGCACGCCGAACTGCGCGCCCTCGCCGCGCGGGAAGCCGTGGCGCTCGCGCAGGCGTTTGCGCACGTAGCGCAGGAGCGCGTCGTTCTCCGCGTCCGCGAGATCCGCCACCTTCACGCGCGTGCCGTCGCGTTTGCCCGCACTCGCGCCCACCGTGAGCGCCGGCAGACCACGCTCCCGACATTGCCAGAGCGCAAGGAGCTTGTGCTGCAGGCTGTCCGTCGCATCGACGACGAAGTCGAAGCGCGGCGCGAGCACGCGCACGAAGTTTTCCTTGGTGAAAAATTCCACGACGACTTCGACCCGGCACGCGGGGTTGATGCCGAGCACCCGCTCGCCGAGCACCGCCGCCTTCGGTCGGCCGATGGTGTCGCTGAGCGCGGGCAGCTGGCGGTTGATGTTCGTCACGCAGACCTCGTCCATGTCGACCAACGTGAGCGCGCCCACGCCGCTGCGCGCCAGCGCCTCGACCGCCCACGAGCCCACACCGCCGAGCCCGATCACGCAGACGTGCGCCGCCGCGAGCCGCTCGAGCGCCGCGCGCCCGAGCAGCCGGCCCACGGCGCCGAAACGGCGAACATAGTCGTCGGGCAACGGCATGATGCGTGCATCGGTGTTTTTCATGATCTCCAAAACAGAAAACAGATCCCCTCCTTCCGCGGGGCAATTTCGCAATCCCATTTGGCGCTCCAGCCGTTCCTGCTAACTTCTTGCCCGCCGGCACCGGCCCTCCAGCCTGCTCGGTTCCGCGATCCCCGCCCACATCACCCGGCACCGCTAACGCGACGACCGTCTCCCACTGTGCACGCCAGCAACCAGCGCACCGACGCCTCCGCTCCCGGCGATTTGCCGCTCGCGGGTGCCTCGCCCCTCGCGGCGCCCGTGGTTCCCACCGGCGCCGAACGCCTCCGGCTGCTCGAATCCGCGGTAGTGAACTCGTACGATTCGATCATCATCACCGATGCCGGCGCGCCCGGCACGTTCCGCCCGCGGATCGTCTTCGCCAACCACGCCTTCACGCGGCTCTTCGGCTACACGCTGGAAGAGGCCTTCGGCCAGCCGCCCGCCATCCTGCAGGGCCCGGCGAGCGATCCCGCCGAGATCGCGCGCATCCGCGATTGCCTCATGAACGGCGAGCTCTTCACCGGCGAGTTGATCAACTACCGCAAAGACGGCACGCCGCTGCACGTCGAAGTGCGGATCATGCCGATCCGCAACGCCCACGGCGAACTCGCCAACTGGATCGGCGTGCAGCGCGACATCACTGCGCGCAAGAATGCCGCCGCCGAGCGCGAGAAACTCGAGCTGCGCCTGCGGGAGAAACAGAAACTGGAAAGCCTCGGTGTGCTCGCCGGCGGCGTCGCCCACGATTTCAACAACCTCCTCACCGTCATCCTCGGCAACGCCTCGCTCGCGCGCCTCGATTCCCGCAGCCCCGAGGCCGTCGAGCAGAACCTGCGGTTGATCGAGTCCGCCGCCGTGCGCGCCGCCGACCTCTGCCGCCAGATGCTCGCCTACTCCGGCAAAGGCCGCTACGTCGTCCGCCCCATCGCGGTTGATCCGGTGATCCGCGAGACGATCACCCTCGTTCGCAGTTCCTCGGGTCGCGGCCGCACCCTCGAGCTGAAGTTGGCCGGCGATCTGCCCGCCGTCGTCGCAGACGCCACCCAACTCCAGCAGGTGGCGATGAACGTCCTGCTCAATGCCATCGAAGCCACCGAGCCCGGCACCGGCGTCGTGCGCGTCGCCACCCGCGTCGAACACGTCGACTCCGCCCGCCTCGCCCACGCCCAGATCGCCGGCGATCTCCCCGGCGGCGACTACGTCGTGCTCGAGGTCGCCGACAACGGTTGCGGCATCTCGCCCGAGATCCACAACCGCATTTTCGATCCGTTCTTCACCACCAAGTTCACCGGCCGCGGCCTCGGCCTCGCCGCCGTCCAAGGCATCGTGCGCGCCCACCGTGGCGTGATCGAGTTCGAGAGCACGCCCGGTCGCGGCTCCACGTTCCGCATCTTGCTGCCCGCGTCCGCCGACCCGGTCACCACCGGCGGCCCGCAACCGATGCTCGCACCGTATTCCGGCAAGGGCCGCACTGTCCTCGTCGTCGACGACGAGGATGTCCTGCGCGAAACCGTGCGCGAGCTCGTGCAACGCCTCGGCTACACCGTCCTCGCCGCCGGCGACGGCCTCACCGCCGTGGAGATCTATCGCCAACGCCATGCCGAGATCGATGCCATCCTGCTCGACCTCTCCATGCCGCATTTCGACGGCGCAGCGACCTTCGACGCCATGCACGCCATCGATCCCTCGCCGCAGGTGATCCTGATGAGCGGCTTCAGCGAGGAGGAGGCGATCCAGCGGTTCCAAGGCCGCGGCGTCGCCGCCTTCCTCCAGAAACCCTTCCCCATCCAGACGCTGCTCGCGACCCTCGCCTCGGTCCTCTCCGCGGGGTAGCCCGCCGGGCCGGGGTCACTCCGTTCAGAGCCGCGTCGCTTCCTCCTGCGCGATCAGCGTGAGGTGCGCCGCGAAATCCCGATCCTCGCCCGCCAGCAGTTCGGGCAACTGGCGCCGGAAATCCTCCCGCCGACACCAGTAGCGCATGTAGTCCTCCCAGCTCATCCAGAGGCGCTGCGTCTGCCGCTTCATGTGCTCCTCGTAAACCAGCAGGTACGCGCGTTCGAAGATCGAGATCAGCAGTTCGAACAACACCCCGCGCCGCTCGCGTTGCTCCGCCGAAAGCGCCGTCTCGTCGAACTGCGCGCGCATCAACCCGAGATCCGCGTGCTGCAGCACGATCTTGAGAAACTCCGCGTACTCGTCCGAGAGCCGCTGGTAAATCTCCTCCTCCTCGTTCTGCCGCTCCCGCCGCTGCTCGTAGAGGAACACCGCGAGCGCAAACGGCAGGCCCACCACCGTCACGATGTACGACAGCGCTTCGAGCCACTCGAGGGGAGTCCAATCCATGCCGTTACGGTGCCCCGGCCCGCCGCCAAGTCGAGGCGACGTTAAGGTTTCGTCACAACGGCTCCGCGCCGGCCAAAGCGGTGGACACTCCCGCGCAATCCGCCAACCTACGCGCGACGCGCCGCCTGCCGGGCCCACGGGTGGAACGGACGCGCCATTGCCCGCAACCCAACTCCCCGCGCGATGAAATACTATTATACCGACGCTCAGAACAAACCCGCCGGCCCGGTCGAGCTCGATCACCTCAAGCAACTCGCCGCCCAAGGCACGATCACCCCGCAGTCGTACGTGATTCCCGAAGGCGCCACGCAGTGGACGAGCTACGCCGCCCTGCTCGCCAGCCTCCCGCCGGCCGCCCAGCCCGCGCCCGCTCCGGCGCCAGCAACCGCCGCCACTCCAGCGCCGGCCGCGACTCCGGCCGCACAGGCGAAACCAGCCGAGCCCGCCCCCGCCATCCCGGCCGCCGCGCAACCTTCCCCTGCCGCCACTCCCGCGACTCCGGCCGCGGCCGCCCCGCAGTCGGTGGCACAACAAGCCCCTCCGGCCGTCCAACCCACGCCCGTCGCCGCCGCGGCTCCGGCCCCCGCGAAGCCCGAACCCACTGTCCAGCCCGCGCCGGCCGCCGCGCCTGTATCCGCCGCGCAACCGTCCCCTTCCGCGACATCCGCGGCTCCGGCCGCGGCAACCGCGCCGCAGCAACCCGCCGCCGTGGCTCCCACCTCCGCAGTTGCCGCCGCGCCCGCGGTTGCCGCACCCGCCGCCAAAGCGCCCGAACCGGCGAAACCCGCTGAAGCGCTCAAACCGGCGGAGACGCCGAAACCGGCCGAGGCCCCGAAATCCGCTGAAGCCCCGAAACCGAGCACACCGTCGGCCACGCCCGCACCGTCGAGCGCTCCCACGCCGGCCGCCACGCCGGCGCCGGCCGCGGCGCCCGAGCCGGCGAAACCCGTCGGGCCGCAGGTCGGCATCGTCGAGCAGGTGAGCACGTTGCTCGCCCGCCTCATCGACGTGCTCCTGCAAGGCATGCGCGCGATCCTCACCGAGCGGCTGCTGCGGACGATCCTCAAGGTGTTCGCCCAAGGCGGCTACATCCTCGTGCTCGTCGGTGCCGCGCTCGGTCTTGTCCAGGCGCTCGTCGGCGGCATCCGCTCGGGTTCGTTCGCCGGCTTCGTCACGGCGCTCGGCAGCGGCATCGTCGTCGCGGGCGCGGTCGCGGTGCTGCAATACGTGGCGTTCCGATTCTTCACCGCCAACGAGTCGCTCGTGAAGAACAACCCGAGCCGCGTCGGCTCCGCCGCGTTTCTCGACTGCCTCGCGCTCGTGCTGCTCGTCGGCGCGTTCGCGGCACTGGTCGGCGGCGTGTTCGGCAGCATCGCCGCCGTGAGCGTCGTGCCCGTGATCCCAGGCTTGCTCACCGCCGCCGTGTTGCTCTTCGGCGCGGGCATCGCGCTCAACCCGAAGCTCTGCAACGTCGAGATCCAGGAAGCGAGCGCCGGCGAGGAGGCGATCGGCCTCGCGTCGTTCTTCGGCAAGGCCTCGCTGGTCGTGCAGCCGGTGCTCTTCGGGCTGTTCGCGCTCGGCGGCACGCTCGCGATCTGCGCGTCGTTCTTCAGCGCCTCCGCAGCCGAGGCGATCGCCGGCACGTTGCGCAGCGTACCGGTGGCCGGAGCGCTCGCAGGCGCCGGCAGCGCGGCGCTGCTCGTGATCGCGTGCCTTTTGCCCGCGCTCTACTACCTCGGGTTCCTCGTGCTGTACCTGCACCTCGACCTGCTGCGCGCCATCCTAGGCATCCCGCGCAAACTCGACCGCCTCGCTCGCTAAAAACCTCTGCGAATGCCCCGCCGGCGAATTGCCGCGGGGCATTTGTTTGGCCATCGGGCGCGAACGTTTGTTACGCCTGTCGAACCTCGGATCCCCTCCGCCGGTATGAGCAATCCGCTGCCTCCTCCTCCCCCACCGCCGCCTCCACCGCCGGGCAATTCCGCGCCCGCGCCCCAGCCCGCCGCGTCCGCTCCGCCGTCGGTCCCGCCCCCACCGCCGCCTCCTCCGCCCGCGCCGGCGCCTTCGGGACCCGCCAAGGCTCCACCCACGCCGCCGCCCGCTCCGCCAGCACCCGCCTCGACCGTCCCTCCGCCACCGCCGCGGCCCGCGCTGCCGCCGTTTCCGCTCCCGCCGAACTCCGGTCCGACCGCCGGCGCAAAACCGGTGCCGCCACCGCCGCCGGTTCCCGCGCCGAAGCCGCCCGCTGCGCCCAAGCCACCGCGCTCGCCGCTCTCCCGTAGTGCCAAACTGGGCATCGCCGGCGCGATCGCCCTCGTGCTCATGCTCGGCGCCGGTTTCTGGGGCTGGCAACTCTACCGCAACCACCTCGGCGAATCGCAGGTGCTCGAGGCGCTCGACGGCCAGATCGGCGCGAAAAAACTCCACTTCGCCAAAGTCGCGCTGGAGCCGGTCGCCACGACCGCGCAGGAACGTACCTTCCGCTTCCGCGCCGAGGGCAATCTCACCGGCGATCTCTTCGTGCGGCAGGACACCGCCGACCTCCTCCGCGAACGCGCCGCCGACTCCATCGACCGCCTGCACGCGCTCACCGCCGAGCTCGCCACGCCCGAGGGCGCGCGACTCGTCGAACTCGCCAAACTCGGTCCGCCGCCCGCCGATCCGCTGGAGTTCGTGCTGCTCCAGAAAACCGCCTCCGCCGGCATGACGATCAGCGCCGCCGGCCAGCTCGCCGCCACCCGGGGCCCCGACGGCTGGAAGATCGAGGCCACGCCGGGCGAGTTCGCGCCCACGATCCCGCTCGGCAAACCACGCGCCAACCTGCCCGAGACGGCGTTGCTCGTCTCCGAGCCCACCTTTGCCAAGTCGCTCGCCGATGCCGTCGCCGCGCGCGTGGCGTTCGCCGAAAAGCTGGCGCTCGCCCGCGTGCAAGTCGCCGAACAACTGCGACAGGAACGCGACGCCCGCCAGACCGCGTTGCTCGTCGCGCTGCAACCCGGCGCGCTGTTCCTCGGCCGCGCCGAGCCGCTCGCCGATGCCGCCGAGCCCGCCCCCGGACTCGTGCTTGAGATCGCCACCGTGAAAGCATCCGCGCGCCAGCTCACCGCGCTCCTCCGCAACGAGGGCGACTGGACTGACACGCGCGCGTTCGCCGGCATCTGGGAAACCGATGCCGAGTTCACCGCGCTCAAGCTCCCGCTCGCGACCCGCACCACGCACGCCGTGGCCGAGGCCGGACCGCTGCTCGCCGCGCGCGAGGCATGGACGATCGACCTCACGCTCGATCCCGAGGGAAAGCTCCTCGGCGATTCGCCCACGCACCGCTACACCTTCAAACGCGTGCCCTCCGCCGAGCTCGAGCGCACGCGCTCCGAGCTGAGCGCCGCGCACGACGCCGCGCTCGCGGCCACGCGCAGCGGCACCGCCTACCAGGGCACGGTGACATTGAAATCCGGTGGCGAGCCCGCCGAGGCGTTGCTGCGTTTCACCCGGCAGGATGGCGACGGCGCGAAGCTGGAGGCCGAGCTCTCACTGCTCGCGCAACCGGGGCGCAGTCGCACGTTCCGCGGTTTCGTCGCCGCCAACCCGCACCGCACCGGGCGCCAGCCGCTGCGGTTGTTCTCCGAGGCAAAACGCCGTCACAACCGCGCCGAAGCGACATCCGTCGTGGGTCTCGCGATGGACCTCGCGCCCGCGTTCGCCATCAAGGGCGACACGCTCACCGGCGAGGACGAGCACTTCACCTACAAGTTCACGACCACGACCGCGGAGGCCGTCGGCAAGATCGATGCCGCCCACCAGTCCGCCCAGGCGAACGTGCAAGCCAGCATCCGCCGCGGCGCGGCGTACGACGGTGTCGCACGGCACCGCGACGGTTTCACCACACCGTTGCGGGTGCGGCTCACCCGCGCCGACGACGATGGCGCCGTAGAAGCCGTGATCGAGTCGCGCGACCGCGCCGGCGTGAACGCGCGTTTCGCCGGTACGGTGGATGTCGCCACGCGCCGGCTCCACCTTTCCACCACGGGCGGCCGGCCCGAGGGGGAGAAGGACCTCCGCGTGCCGTTCCTGCTGCAAAATGCCAAGTACTCGCTCGCCCTCGCGCTCACCGACAAGGCGCTCGATGGCACCATCGAGCACGATGCCGACTGGAAGCTGGAGTTCAGCTTCGCCGGCAGCAGCGTCGCTCTTCCCTCCGAGCTGCCCGAGTGGCCGCGAGCCGGCGGAGCCTACGTGTTGATCGGCGACGCGTGGCAGGCGCTGCCGACGAACAACGGCCGCTCCACGAAGCCGAGTGGGCGCAAGGCCGACCCGACCCGCCCGATCAAGGTCGCGGAGCTCGTCTTCGACGGAAAGGACCCCGTGCCCGCGCTCCCGCCGGGCGCACCGGTCGCGGTTGTGTTCGTCGGCACCCTCACCCCGCCCGCAGCGGAGCTCGTCGAGAAGTACCCCGATGCTCTCGCCGGCTATCCCGGTGTCGAGCTCGCCCCCACGCGCAAGGCGCTCATCGGCGGCAAACGCTCCGCCGATCTCTTCCGCGTCACGCCGGAGATCGCCGGATTCCAAATTTCGCGCGTCGCCGCGACTCTTTCGGAACCAGCCGACGGAATCACGCTGTTCGTCGCCAACACTGCTCTTCCGCCAGGCAGCTACGCGCTACTCGCCAACGGAGTCGCCTACGAACTGCTGGTGAAATGACCCCACGGCGGGCGACGGCTCGATGGAAACCGCCCGCCACAGCTGACAAAACACGCTTCCCGGACACACGTTCAGCCGGGACTCGGCCTGCAGCCGCCCTGCTCAAGTAGCGGGCATTGCAGCCGAAATATGGAGAACCGCCCCTCGCCAACGCCGCCACCGATGCCATCCGAGCCGATTGTTCCGCCGCCCCATCCGGCCTCCGCCGCCGGCCAAGCCCCCAGCTCAATCGATCTGCTGCGCGCTCTGCTCGAGAGCACGCCGGACGGGATCTATTTCAAGGACCGGGAAAGCCGCTTTCTCATGATCAGCCGCAGCCAGGCGCGTCTGCTCGGTCTCGCCGACCCGCAGGAAGCCTACGGCAAGAGCGACCACGACTTCTTCTCCGCCGAACACGCCGACCAGGCCCGCACCGACGAGCGCAAGATCATGGACACCGGCGAGCCGGTGATCGACGCCGTCGAGAAGGAGACTTGGCCCGACGGCCGCGTCACCTGGGCCTCCAGCACCAAACTCCCGTTACGCGATGCCAGCGGCCGCGTCGTGGGCACCTTCGGCATCTCCCGCGACATCACCGCGCGCGTCGCCACCGAGCAGCGGCTCAAGACAGCCCAGCGCGAGTTGCACGATGCCGCCCGCACCGTGCCCGGCCCGAGCTTCCTGATGGATTCGCTCGCCGAGACGCTGCGCCATGTCGAGAACGCGCGGGTACGCGGCGAGCGCATCCGCCGCCGCAGCCAGCGCACCTCGCCCGACGCGCTCGGGCATCTCGCCAGCCGTCTCGCCGGCCAACTCGCCGACGGCCGCCCCGAGCACCAGCTCGCGGTGGAAATCAGCGCGCTCGCCAACTCGCTCGGCAACGACCAGCGCGCGCTCGTCGAGGACCTCGACGAGTTGCAGCACAGCCTGCAGCAGCTCGCCAAGCTTCTCTCGCCGGGGAAGTAGCCGGCCCCGCCAAAACCTTCGCGGCAGACGGCGGTTGCCCCGACATTTGTTTCCGCGGCAAGAGCGCACTTCAGCGTCGAGCTGCTCGCCAGAGCAGCTATCCGCCACATCGGCGGTGCCCCCCGCGGCCACCGCCGTTCAGCGAACAGCGCCACAAATCCACGGATGGGGCCTTGGTGCGTGCCTCCAGGTGCACGCCACCGTTCATCGCCCCGTCGCGCGCGGGAGAAGACGAAAAGGCGCCAGCACTGCTGCTGGCGCCTCGGGAAGAAGGGAAACCTGCGGGATCGCTCAGGCGCCGCCGCCGGTCGTGACGGCCGGGGCCTGCTGGAACGTCGAGCGGAAGGTGGCCTTCCAGTAGTCGCGGTTGAACTTGGAGATGAAGTCGTGGCTGATCTGCTTCGGGCAGACGGCCGAGCACTCGTACTGGTTGGTGCAATTGCCGAAGCCGGCTTCGTCCATCGCGGCGACCATGCCGAGTACGCGGCGGTCCTTTTCCGGCTGGCCCTGCGGGAGCAGGTTGAGCTGGGAGGCCTTGGCCGCGGTGAAGAGCATGGCCGAGGCGTTCTTGCAGGCCGCGACGCAGGCGCCGCAGCCGATGCAGGACGCGGCGTCCATCGCGAGATCGGCGACTTCCTTGGCGATCGGCAGCGCGTTGGCGTCCTGAGGGGCGCCGGTGCGGATGCTGACGAAGCCGCCGGCCTGCATGATCTTGTCGAAGGCCTTACGGTCGACGATGAGATCCTTCAGGATCGGGAACGGAGCGGCGCGCCACGGCTCGACGGTGATCTCGTCGCCGTTCTGGAACGATCGCATGTACGTCTGGCAGGTGGCCACGCCCTTGTGCGGGCCGTGGGGCTTGCCGTTGATGACGGCCGAGCAGGTGCCGCAGATGCCTTCGCGACAGTCGTGGTCGAAGGCGATCGGCTCCTCGCCGGCGTTCGTCAGGTCCTCGTTGACGACGTCGAGCATCTCGAGAAACGACATGTTCGGATTGAGATCTGGGGTGTCGTAGCTCTTGAACTCGCCGGGCGTGGAGGCGTTCTTCTGGCGCCAGACCTTGAGCTTAACTTTCATGGGCGGAAAACGTTGGAAGCGTTAAGTGTTGTGGTGGGTGGCGCGGCTCACTTGTAGGAGCGGGTGACCATCTTGACCTCCTCGTACACGAGGGGCTCCTTGTTCAGTTCGGGCGGTTGATTCTCGCCCTTGTACTCCCAGACGGAGACGAACGCGAAGTTCACGTCGTCGCGCATGGCCTCGCCGTCCGGATACTGGCTCTCCTCGCGGAAATGGCCGCCGCAGGATTCGGCGCGCGTGAGGGCGTCGCGGCAGAGGAGCTCACCGAGTTCGAGGAAGTCGGCCACGCGGTTGGCGCGTTCGAGCGACTGATTGAGATCGTCGCCGGAGCCGGGGACGTTGACGTCTTTCCAGAATTCGGCGCGGAGCGCGGGGATGAGTTTGAGCGCGCGCTCGAGGGATTCCTTCGTGCGACCCATGCCGCAGTTGTCCCACATGATCTTGCCGAGTTCCTTGTGGAAGCTCTGCACGGTGCGCTTGCCCTTGATCGAGAGGAGGCGGTTGTTGATGTCGCGCACGTTCTTCTCGGCGGCGGCGAACTCCTCGCGATCCGGCTTCGGGCAGGAACCCGGCTTCACGGTGGCGAGGTAGTGGTTGATCGTGTTCGGGAGGACGAAGTAGCCGTCGGCCAAGCCCTGCATGAGGGCGGAAGCGCCGAGGCGGTTGGCGCCGTGGTCGGAGAAGTTGGCTTCGCCCAGCACGAACAGGCCGGGGAGGTTCGACATCAGGTCGTAGTCGACCCAGAGACCGCCCATCGTGTAGTGAACCGCCGGATAGATGCGCATCGGCACCTTGTAGGCGTTCTCGTCGGTGATCTCGTGATAGATGTCGAAGAGATTGCCGTAACGTTCCGCGATGGCGGCCTCGCCGAGTTCGCGGATCTTCTCCGCGGAGGCGTTGGCGATGCCCTGAACCTTGGCAGTCTGCTTGCCGTAGCGCTCGATGGCGGCGGCGAAGTCGAGATAGACGCCCAGCCCTGTCTCACCGACGCCGCGGCCCTCGTCGCACACCTGTTTGGCGGCGCGGGAGGAGATGTCGCGCGGGGCGAGATTGCCGTAGCTCGGATACTTGCGCTCGAGATAATAATCGCGGTCCTCCTCCGGGATGAGGTTCGGATCCTTACGGCAGTCCTCCTTCTTCTTCGGGACCCAGATGCGGCCGTCGTTGCGGAGCGACTCGGACATCAGGGTGAGCTTCGACTGGTAGTCGCCGCTGACCGGGATGCAGGTCGGGTGGATCTGGGTGTAGCAGGGGTTCGCGAAACCGGCACCGCGCTTGTACGCGCGCCAGGCGGCGGAACCGTTGGACTGCCGCGCGTAGGTGGAGAGATTGAAGACGTTGCCGTAACCGCCGGTGGCGAGCACGACGGCGTCGGCCGCGTAGCGGGTGATCTGACCGTTCTGGAGATTGCGGACGATGATGCCCTTGGCATGGCCGTCGACGACGACCAGATCGAGCATCTCGGAGTGGGTGAACATCTCCACGGCGCCGCGAGCGATCTCCTTGGTGAGCGCCGAATAGGCACCGAGCAGGAGCTGCTGGCCGGTCTGGCCGCGGGCGTAGAACGTGCGGGAAACCTGCGCGCCGCCGAAGGAACGGTTGGCGAGGAGACCGCCGTATTCGCGAGCGAAGGGCACGCCCTGCGCGACGCATTGGTCGATGATGTTGGCGCTGACCTGCGCGAGACGGTAGACGTTGGCCTCGCGGGCGCGGAAGTCGCCGCCCTTGAGGGTGTCCATGAACAGGCGGTAGACGCTGTCGCCGTCGTTCTGGTAGTTCTTGGCGGCGTTGACACCGCCTTGGGCGGCGATCGAGTGGGCGCGGCGCGGGCTGTCGTGGTAAACGAAGCACTGCACGTTGTAGCCGAGCTCGGCGAGCGAGGCCGCGGCGGAGGAACCGGCGAGACCGGCACCGACGACGATGACGGTGTAGCGGCGGCGATTGTTGGGGGCGACGAGCTTGCCCTCGGCGATGTGGCGTTCCCACTTCTGCGCGAGCGGACCGGCGGGGATCTTGGCGTCGAGTTTCATTGGGCGGGCGACGAAAGGGTTAGTGGGCGGAGGTCGAGGCGACGGGCGCGTTGGCGCCGTGGGCTTTCACCACACCGGCGAGGACCGAGCCGGGAATGGCGATGCTTCCCAGCAGATAGAATACGACGAACACGCGGGTGACGCCCTTGAGGAAGCAGCCCCAGCGGCTGGTGCGCAGGCCGAGCGACTGGAACGCGCTCTCGAAGCCGTGCCAGAGGTGGAAGCTCAGGAGCGAGACGGCGACGATGTAGAAGAGCGAAACCCAGAGGTTCTGGAAGCCGAGGACCATCATCGTGTGCACATCGTGAACGTGCGCGCCTGCGCCGACGATTGTCAGGCCGAAGAGATGGAAGTCGTGCGTCATCGTGTACTCGCCGATGGCGGGGTTGGTCTTGAACGTGTCGCTGCCCACCACGCCCACCGTGAAGTGGAGGATGTGGTAGACGATGAACGCTGCGACGACAAAGCCGGTGAGCCGCATCGTGCGCGAAGCGAGCGTCGCCTGGATCGTGTGCTTGTAGCCGTAGTCGCCGGGGCGAGCCTTGGCGTTTTCGAGCGTGAGCTGGATCGCGGCCCAGATGTGGAGCACGGCGATGGTGAGCAGGCTCAGGCGCACCACCCAGAGCATGGGCCCGAGGCCCTGCAGGAAGTGGGCATAGCCGTTGATCTTGTCCGGATGGGAGAAGACCTGGAGGTTGCCGACGAGGTGACCGGCAGCGAAGCCGATCAAGGCCAGGCCGGTCAGCGCCATGATGTATTTCTTCCCCAGGGAGGAGCAGAAGATATTACGAACGAGGCTCATTGCGGTGGTGCGTTGGAAAGCGGAGGTCGGGAAACGAAAGTGCCGACGCTAGGCCCGACCCCTCGTCGGGCAATTCCTTATTAGCGAAAATCGCCGCCGCGCCGCGCAGCCCGCGCCCGAGCTAAAGCGCGCCGCTCACGTGAGCCGTTCTCATCACGACAACTCCGTCGCCCGATCCGACGCCGGGCGTGCCGGAATCAGCGCGGCGCTCAGAGCTTCGCGCCCACGCCGAGCGGCTTGAGCAACGCGAACTTCCCGCTCGCGGCGGGCGCGATCAGGCGTTTGCGGGCCATCGTCACCCGTGCTCCGTCGCCGAGCATGGCCGCGATCGCCTCCGCGACCTCGGGGCCGGCGCTGTGCTCGGCCACGTAGTCGAGTTTCCAGGCCGTGTCGCCCGTCTGGCTGAGGCAATAATGCCAGCAGGCGAAACTCTCCGGCAGCGCGCGGTCGATGTCGGCCGGCGAGACGAGCGAGCCGTCGCGCCGGAAATGCAGATCGCGCTCGCGCCCGGCGAGACGGAAGCCGGTCGGGAAACGCTGCACGATGTCGCCCGTGAGGTAGCGCAGCAGCGGCATCGCCTCGCGGCCGCGCGTCGTCACCACGATCTGGAACGTCTCCGGCAACGCGCGGAATGGCACGAGCTCGATGAACACGTTGGCGTCGATCGGCCGCGAATTGTCCGCGAACGCGTCGCCCACGAAGATGTAGCCGGCCTCGGTGGAGCCGTAGAGGTCCACCTGCGGCGCGGGGAACACCTCGGCGATGCGCCGGCCGTGCTCGCGGCTGGCCTTGCCGTACGTGAGGATCACGGCCTTCACGCTCGGGACGCGCACCTTGCGTTTCTGCGCGGCGCGCGCGAGCAGGGAGAGGTAGACCGGCTCGCCTTCCAGCACGTCTGGCTGCGTGGCCTGGAGCTCCAGCACGATGCGGTCCCACTCGCTCTCGAGGAACACGAACGGGTCGCTGTGGAGATTGAGGTAGATCGTGTTGTCGATGAAACGCTGCGGAAACTCGAAATCCTCGTACGGGCAGAGGTTGCTCGAGCATCCCACCGGCGCGAGGATCGCGCGCCGCGCCGCGAGCGAGGCGTACGGCGCGAGCACCGGGTGCGCGGCGTAGGCGCGGGCCGTCTGTTCCGGCCACCAACGCCGCTCCATGATGACCGTCATCGGCCCCTGCGTCGTGCCGGAGGTGGACTCGTACTCCCACTCTTTGCGCTGCACCCGGGCGTCGACCTCGGTGCAGTCGTCGAAGAACGCGCAGTGGCCGTTCTCCACGATGTCGCGCTTGGTCAGCAGCGGGATGTTCTCGTACCCCGCCCAATGCAGCCGACCGCCCTCGAGCGCGTGCCGTTTCGCGTAGAGCGGGCTCCGATCGTAGATCGCGCGGATCTCGCCCTCGAGTGCCTCGGGGACATAGCCGTTCACCGCGGCGCCGAGCACCGGCGACGGATTGGCGAAACGCGGCTGATGGGCGGCATTCATGGTAGCAGCGCCCAACAAAGGGCCCGACCCCGCGCTGTCAAACCACGCGCCGCGGCGCGCCGTTCAGCGCAGCCGGCCTTCCCGCCAGGCCCGCAGGAAGAATAGCGCATCGACAACCAACGAGTGCGTGATCTCGCCGCGCTCCGCCCGCGCGATCACTTCGTCGACCGGCAGAAGCGACACCTCGATCTCCTCGAATGGGTCCAGCTGTGTCGGCGCTGTGAGCACACAACCCTCGACGAGCACGAAGTGGCAGCGGTTCGCCTGGATCGCCGGGTTCGGCCGCACCTGGGCCAGCAGCCGCGCGTTGCGCCCGACGAACCCCGTCTCCTCGCGCAGCTCTCGCACGCCGGCGGCCACCGGATCTTCGCCGGTCTCGATCACGCCGCCGGGGATCTCGAGCGTGAAGTCGTGCACGCCGAACCGGAATTGCCGCACCAGCACCATCCGGCCGTCGTCGGTGAGCGCGAGCACGTTCACCCAGTCGTTCGACTCGATGACGACGAACTCGCTCTCGCGCCGATCACGCGCATGGCGATAGCGCGTGCGCCGCACCCGAAACACGCGGAAGTGGTCCACCGCGGCATCGGCCAACCGTTCCCAAACGCTGGGTCGTCCGGCGGTCGCTTTGCGGATTTCGCTCATAAAAAAGCCTCCCGGGCGGAAGCCGCGGGAGGCGAAAGGATTTCGTGAACGTTATTTCGGCAGGTTGATCTTCTGACCGACCTTCAGCTTCGTCGGCTCGAGGCCGGGGTTCGCAGCCATGATGGCGTCGATCGAGACGCCGTGCGCACGGGCGATCTTCGCGGGCGTGTCGCCGGCTTTCACGGTGTAATCGCCTCCCGGGCCGGCCTTCTCGGCACCGGCGGCACCCGCGGCGGCGCCTTCCTTGCCGGCCTTCGGGGCCGGAGCGGTGCGCGCCGTGGCGAGCTTGTTGATATCGGCGCGCATGGTTTCCATCGCACCGCTCACCTGATTGAAACCGTCCTGCGTCTGCTTCGCGAGGCTCGAGGCAAAGCTGTTGGCGCGGTTCGCCGTGTCCTTGGCCGCGCTCACATCGCCAGCCACGCTCTGCACCTGATTGTTCAGGCTATCGACCTCCGTCTTGAGGGTTTTGACCTGACCGGCCTTCACGATGGCGACGACTGCCAGCACGCACGCCAGTGCGCCCAGACCCAGTCCGACAAACGGAAGAACGCTCGGGTTGCTCTCGCGAGAAATGGTATCCATGGAATGAAAAGTAGGCTTCGACCCATAGCTGGCAGCAGGGGCAAAGCAAGCAGTTAACCGCAGGGGGCTTACGCCCGCTGCATCTGCGCGCGCCGCTGTGCGCACGGAAGCATTGACACCGCGGGCCCACAGCCGAGGCTTCGCCCGCACACATGACTCGGGGTGTAGCTTAGCCTGGTAGAGCGCCTGGTTTGGGACCAGGAGGTCGAGAGTTCGAATCTCTCCGCCCCGACCATCTTCACCGCCGCACTGGCGCATTGCTCTCATGCGCCATCGCGGTGCTTCTCGTGACGTTATTGCTGCAACCGGGATTGTTGTCGCGCGTCATGCTGAATCTCACAGATGGTTCGACGTACGCCGCCCGCCGCAGTCGCCCGGTACCGAGCCTCGCTCCCCCGTCCAACCGCCATGCTTCTTCACCGCCTCCACCGCACGTTCCCGGCTACGCTCGCCGCGGCCTGCCTCCTCCTGACCGGTTGCCCGAACAACGAGGCCGCCCGCTCCGCCCCGCCGCCTCTTCCGGTCCAGACCGCCGTGGCTGAAAACCGCACGCTGCCGCGCGTCCTCGAGCTCGTCGGCACCGTCCAGCCGCTGCGCACTGTCGCCGTGAAATCACGGGTCGACGGCGTGATCGCCGCCGTCCACTTCCGCGAGGGCGACGAGGTCCGGCCCGGCGAACTGCTCGTCTCGCTCGACCGCCGCCCCTTCGAAAACGCCCTCAGCATCGCCCGCGCCGATCTCGCTAACGCCCAGGCCGAGGCCGAGCGCGCCGCCGTCGATGCCGCCCGCTACACCAACCTCGACCAGCAGGCCGCGGTCTCCAAGGAACAACTCTCGCAGCTCACCACCCGCGCCGCCACCACGCGCAGCCAGGTGCTCGCCCGCGAGGCCGCCGTCGCCAACGCCGAGCTCGAGCTCGGCTACACCGAGATCCGCGCGCCGATCGGCGGACGCACCGGCGAGCTCCGCCTGCACGAGGGCGCGCTCGTGAAGGCCAACGACGCCGCCACGACCCTAGTCACGATCAACCAGCTCGACCCGATCTCCGTCGCGTTCGCAGTGCCCGAGTCCGCGTTCGATGCCGTCCGCGCCGCCACCGCGCAGGGAGTCGCCACTGTCTCGGTACGCAATCGCGGCGGCGATCCCGCGCCGCGCGAGGGCCGGCTCGCGTTCCTCGACAATACCGTCGCTCCCACCACCGGCACCGTCCTGCTCAAGGCCGAGCTGGCCAACGCCGACCGCGCGCTCTGGCCCGGCCGTTTCGTCGATGTCGCCCTCGGGCTCGGCAGCGACACCGGCCTCGTCGTGCCCGCCGCCGCCGTGCAGCAGGGCCAGCGCGGCCCGCAGGTCTTCGTCGTCCAGCCCGATCGCACCGTCGCGCTGCGGCCCGTCGTCGTCGCGCGCACCACTGGCTCGCTCGCACTCCTCAGTGAGGGCGTGAAGCCCGGCGAAACCGTCGTCCTCGAAGGCCAGTTCCGCCTCGTGCCCGGCGCCCGCGTCGAGCCCAAGGCCACCGCCGCCGCTCCGGCCCCCGCGCGATGAACCTCCCCGCGCTCTGCATCCGCCGGCCGGTGATGACGACGCTGCTCACGGCGGCGCTCTGCCTCTTCGGCGCGATGGCGTATCGCCTTCTTCCCGTCAACGACCTGCCCAACGTCGACTTCCCCACGATCGTCGTCAACGCCGGCCTGCCCGGCGCCACGCCCGAGACGATGGCCAGCGCCGTCGCCACGCCTCTCGAGCAGCAGTTTTCCACCATCGCCGGCATCGACTCGATGGTCTCGAACAGCTCGCTCGGCAGCACGCAGATCACGATCACGTTCGTGCTCTCGCGCAACATCGACGCCGCCGCGCAGGACGTGCAGGCCGCGATCGCCGCCGTGCAACGCCGCCTCCCCAACGACATGCCCGCGCCGCCGTCGTTGCGGAAAAACAATCCCGCCGACTCGCCCATCGTCTACCTCGCGCTCAGCTCGCCCACCCTGCCGTTGTCGACAGTCGACGAATACGCGCAGACGCGTCTCGTGCAGCGCATCTCCACCGTCGAGGGTGTCGCGCAGGTGCAGGTCTACGGCTCGCAGAAGTACGCGCTCCGCGTCCGGCTCGACCCGCGCGAACTCGCCAACCGCGGCATCACACTCGACGAGATCCGCAGCGCGCTCGCGCAGCACAACGTCAACCTCCCCACCGGCCTGCTCGACGGCCCGCGCCAGGCGCTCACCGTCGTCGCCACCGGCCAGCTCGACACCGCCGAGCAGTTCCGCGCGATCACCGTCGCCTACCGCAACGGCGCGCCCGTCCGCCTCGGCGAGATCGCCGAGGTGATCGACAGCGTGCAGGACATCCGCACCGCGAGCTGGTACTACAAGGACGGCGCCGGCACGCGCGCCATCGTGCTCGCCATCCAACGACAGCCCGGCACCAACACCGTCGCCGTCGCCGGCCGCATCCGCGCCCTGCTCCCGACCATCCGCAAGGAGCTGCCCGAATCCATCGCGCTCGACATCCTGCGCGACGGCTCGCAACCGATCCGCGAATCGATCCACGACGTGCAGTTCACGCTCCTGCTCTCGGTCGTGCTCGTCGTCCTGGTGATCTTCCTCTTCCTGCGCACGCTGCGCGCCACCATGATCCCGAGCGTCGCGATTCCGATGGCGTTGCTCGGCACGTTCGTGGCGATGCACTTCTTCGGGTTCACCCTCGACAACCTCTCGCTGCTTGCGCTCACGCTCTCCGTGGGCTTCGTCGTCGACGACGCGATCGTGATGTTGGAAAACATCGTCCGCCACACCGAGCGCGGGCTGCCGGTGCGCGAGGCGGCGTTCAAGGGCTCGGGCGAGATCGGATTCACGATTCTTTCGATGACGCTGTCGCTCGTCGCCGTCTTCATTCCGATCCTCTTCATGGGCGGGCTGCTCGGGCGGTTGCTCAACGAGTTCGCCGTCACCATCACCGCCGCGATTCTCGTCTCCGGCCTCGTCTCGCTCACGCTCACGCCGATGCTGTGCAGCCGCTTCCTGCAACCGCATGCGGTCGAAGCGCACCGCCGCCATGGCCGCATCTACGCCGCGAGCGAGCGGACCTTCGTCGCGATGCAAGGCTTCTACGCACACACGCTCCGCGGCGCGCTCCACCACCGCAGCCACGTGGCGCTGATCGCGCTGGCGACCGTCGCGCTCACCGTCCTCTTCGCCCTG
>DATGXO010000202.1:0-2344 GCA_035298965.1 Opitutaceae bacterium
TGCTCGAGAGCCTGGTTCAGCTGCGCGCCCACACCGCTACGTTGGTACTCCGGAGCGACACAAAGCTCCTTCATATAAAAGAGCCCCTTGCGATCCCACGCCTCGAATCGTCCGAAAACCATACCGACAATCGTTCCCTCCGAAACGGCGACCAATCCGAAGAACCGGGGCAGCAGAAGCCACTCGTCAATGAGTGCGAGAGCCGAGTCGTCGCTCCAGACCTCTTTCCAGGGAGCCGCCGCAAAAGCGCGCTGGAATACTCCAGCGATGCCGACACGGTCGTCCGGGGTGATCTCGCGAATCTGCATTGTTGCCTGCCGTTTACGGATGAGGGAAGGCGGTTCCGTGGCTCGGATTGGAGGGCGAGGACTTTGCCGGCGTTCCATTTGGCCGCTGGTTCGCCCATTCCTTGTCCGCATGAGACATCTTCGCTCGATATCGCTCAACGACAGCTATGATCTCTTCATCGCGGAGCTCGCCACCGCCCACCGCGAACACTGAGAACAACCAGCGATCACCGACTCGCTCGATAAAGAGTAGTGTACCGTCGCCAATCGCGACCTGCTGCTTGGCAGCCTCAATCTGCCACACGTAGCCCGCTTCACGCGCTTGCGCTTCCGGCCTCAGCAGATGACGGACCTCGGTATCAAACCACACTGAGCTGACCAACGGGTCGGGCGCGACGACATATGCCCGTGCTTCGGTACGGCCATCGATTTCCGACGTCAGCCGAGTGATCTCGTAATCGCGGCCGAGAAACTTGATCGGCTTTCGGGCGATCTCAGGCATCGCCAGAAGACTTCCACCAGCCAAGGCAACCGCAAATGCAAGAGCGCAGATCTTCATCTTCTTTCGGCGAGCAGTGTCATTAACCCGCACCGCGTTTCGCGATCTCGAGGCGGAGGGTTGCTTCGTTTGAAGGGTTGAGAATTTCCGGGACGAACCTCTTTCCGAACACCGTGCCGGCCGCGCGCGCCCGGTTTTGTATCTCGATCGCGGATCATCACACGGGCCAACGACCCTATGTCGAGCTTGTTGACACGCTTGGGGTGGAGGGTGAACCGCCATTAGGAACGCCGTCCCCTCACCCGCCGAACGGGAAGATCCGGAAGAACTCGAGGAAGAACACGGCGGCGATCACGTAGCCGACGGCCGTGAAGCCGCGCGGTTTGCCGGTCGCGACGGCCAAGACCGCGGCGGCGATCAGGCCGAGACCGATGCCTTGCGCGATGCTGAACGTGAGCGGGATCGCGATGATCGTCAGCACCGAGGGCGCCGCGATCGTGAAGTCGTCCATGCGGATCTCCACCGCCGATTGCAGCATGAAGATGCCGACGATCACCAGCGCCGGCGCGGTCGCCACCGCCGGCACGGCGAGGATCAGCGGTGTGAGAAACAGCGCCGCGAGCATGAGCGCGGCGGTCGTGAGCGTCGTCAGCCCGGTGCGTCCGCCGGCCTCCACCCCCGACGCCGATTCGATATAGCTCACCACGGTCGACGTGCCGAAGAGCGAGCTGAGGATCGCCGCGAGCGAGTCGGCCACGAGCGCGCGGCCGACTTTCGGCAACCGCCCGTCGGGCCCGAGGAAGCCCGCGCGTTTCGTCACGCCGATGAGCGTCCCGATGTTGTCGAACATGTCGACGAGCAGCAGCGTGAGGATGAGCGGCAACGTTTTCAAAAACACCGCGGGCTCGGCGAGGAAGCTCAAGTCGAGCTTGAGCAGATGCGGCGCCGGTGAGGCCGGGAGCGAAAACCACGACGCGGGCAGCTGCGTGACGGTGCCGCCCTTCCCGTCCGGCACGAACAGCCCGGCCACCGTGATCGCGGCCACGCCGAGCACGATCGCGCCCGGCACGCGGCGGGCGACGAGCACCGCGGTGAGCAGGATGCCGGCGAGGCAGAGCGCCACCGGCCCGCTCGCGAAATCGCCGTGTGCGACAAACGTCGCCGCGCTGGCGACCACCACGCCGCCGTTTTTCAGGCCGATGAACGCAATGAAAATCCCGATGCCGCAGGTGATCGCGATTTTCAGCGGGTACGGGATCGAATCGACGATCTTCTCGCGCACGCCGGTCACGGAGAGCAGGAGGAAGATGCAGCCGTTCACGAACACCATGCCGAGCGCCTGCGCCCACGGCACGCCGGCGCCGAGGCAGATCGAGAAGGTGAAGAAGGCGTTGATGCCCATGCCTGGCGCGAGCGCGATCGGGTAGTTCGTCAAGAGCGCCATGAGGGTCGTCGCCGTCGCCGCGCTGAGCGCCGTGATCGTGACGAGCGCGGCGCGATCCATGCCGGCCTGCGCGAGGATCGCGGGGTTGACGGCGAGGATGTACGCCATCGCGGC
>DATGXO010000203.1:0-33049 GCA_035298965.1 Opitutaceae bacterium
TCTCTCGCCTCGCAACGAAAGTGTGAACGTGGGCGAGGGCGGTGGTGGAGCATGGACATCGCGGCGCGGCGCCGAACACTCCGGCGCCCGCAAACCCGACAACATCCATGAACACTTCCGCTCTCCTTCACGGCGCGCTGCCGCACGTCGCGTCGATCATCGTCTTCATTCTCGCGTGCCGCGCGTACCTCCAGCAACGGAGCTTCGGGTTTCTGCTGCTCGCCTGCGGCTTCGGCATCGGGGCGGTGTTGGCCGCTTCGGCGTTGATCACGCATTTCGGTGGTCCGTCGCTGGTGGTCGAACTCGGCATGTCGGTGCCCGGGCTCTGGATCGCGACGCTGTATGGGCCGGCCCTCTTGTTCCTCTTCGGCTTCCTCCTGCTCGGCAAGGGCAAGAGCGCCGCGGCGCCGAAGAGCAAGAGCTCGTCGGCGAAGTGACGCGTCCGCGTTTCGCGCCGGAGGTCTGAGGCCGGGATCGTTGAGACCGGCGCTCGGACCGGGGGCGGCGGCTTCGGCTCCAGGGAAACGCGAACGGGTGCGGCGTCACACGCCGTGCGCGGCGAGGATCGCCTCGAATTCGTGGCGACAGCCGCGCCCGGTGACGGTCTGGTGGCCGAGGAACTGCGCGCGGTCGTTGGCCTCGACGAGCACCCAGCCGTGCTCCGCCAGGGCGAAGTCCCAGCCGGTGTAGCGGTTGGTGGGCACGATCTGGCAGAGGGACTGCGCGAGCGCGAGCAACTCGCTCCAGCGCGGGATGCGTCGGCCGCGGTAGGCGACTCCGGTGTCGGGGTGGTGCGTGAAGACGATGCCTTCGCGGTTCTGCCCGTGCGTCACGATCTCGCCGGTGGCGACATCGATGGCGGCGAGGATGCCGCCGGCGCCGCCGTTGTCCACGATCGCGCCACCGCTGCCGGTGCGCAGCATCGGATTATAGAGTACGGGATTCGCGCCGAGGTTGAGCGTGATGATCCGGATGGTGTTCACCGAGGATGGGTGGAACGCCGCCATCTCCGGCGCCTGGCGGATGAGCTCCTCGACGACCATCCCGCCCGCGTACCGGGCGAGGAGGGCTTCGAACTTCGCCGCGGTGTCGACCTCCGCTGCTTGCGCGAGCCGGATGCCCTGGCCGCAGGCGGCATCGCGTGGCTTGCAGATGAACTGCGGATGCCGCGCGGCGAACGCGCGGAGCTGCAACCAGTCGGCGGCATCGCGGATGAACAGCACCTCGCGGCGGAAGAACGCGCCGAAGTGCCGGTACGTCTCGTCCTTGTTCTTGAAGATGGGCTTGTTCTCGAGGCGGTTCAGGCGGCGGTAGTAATCGTGCCGCAGGTGGTCGGTGATGAAGCCGGCTTTCTCGGCATCGGAGCGATGGCGGAAGCGGAAGAGCACGTAGTCGAACTTGTCGGCGCCGAACAGCGCGTGGCAGCGATGAAAATCCGCGAGGCAGCGCCAGCGTGCGAAAGGGCCGAGGTGTTCGCGTACAAAATACCGGCGGAAGTAGGCCGCCTGGGCGCGGCCCTCGGACGTGGGGCGGAGCAGTCCGCGGCAACTGGCTCGGAGCAGCGTGAGCTGGGCGTGCAGACGCGGCCGCGCTTTGAGAAACACCTTCGCGCGGGCGGCGAGCGAGTCGGAGGGGCGGGGCGGCGGCGCGGCCTCGGCGCTCGCCGACGCTGGCGCGAGGGCTGGCGTGTGGGCGGTGGCGTGCGGGCCCGCTTGGGACGATTCGGAGTGGAGCTGGGAGGCTGCTGGCGGCATCGGGGCGGGCGCGGTCGGCGTCGGGAAAGGGACGGCGGTGCGTGTGTCGGAGTTGAGGAGGTGCCTTGAAAGGAATGCGCTGTTCGCGCGGGTCAAACCGGTGGAGTTATCGCGTTGTTACACGCCGTGTGCGGCGAGCAGCGACTCGAATTCGTGGCGGCAACCTTGGCGGGTGAGCATCTGGAAACCGACGAACTGCCCGCGGTGGTTCGCCTCGACGAGCACCCAGCCGCGCGGAGTGAGTGCGAAGTCCCAGCCGGTGTAGCGTTCGCCCGGCACGATCCGGCAGAGGCGGCCGGCGAGTTCCGCCACCTCCGCCCAGCGCGGTATCTGAAAACCGCGGTATACGATGCCGGTGTCGGGATGGCGCGGGTAGTACACGCCGTCCTCATCGCGACCGTCGGTGAAGAGGACGCCGGTCGCGGGGTCGATCGCGGCGAGGATGCCGCCGGCGCCGCCGTTGTCGACGACCGCTCCGCCCACGCCGGTGCGCAGGAACGGGTGATAGAGCACGGGAGCGTCGCCGAGCAGCAGCGTGGTGATCCGCACGGTGTTCACCGACGAGGGGTGAAACACCGCCAGCTCCGGCGCCTGCCGGATCCGCTCTTCGACGACGAGTTCGCCGCCGTATTCGCGCAGGAGGTCGCGGAGCTGCGCCGCGCGCTCCGTGGCCAGGGCGGCTTGGCTGCGGCGGACGCCTTTGCCGCAGGCCGCGTTGCGCGGTTTGCAGATGAACTCGTCGTGCTTCGCGCAGAAGGCCTCGAAGCGCGGCAGGTCGTCCGCGTTTTGCAGCAGGAGGAAATCGCGTTGGAAAAACGGGCCGAAGCACCGGTGGGTCTCGTCCTTGTTCTTGAACAGGTGCTTGTTCTCGGCGCGGTTCAGGCGCCGGTAGTAGGCGACGCGCCGCCAGTTGGTGACGAAGCCGGCTTTCTCCTCGTCGGGCAGAGCGCGAAAGCCGTAGAGCACGTAATCGAAGGCGTCCGCGCCGAAGAGGTTCTGGCAACGCTGGAGGTCGACGCGGCAGCGCCAGCGCGCCACCGGCCCGAGGTGCTCGCGTTTGAAGTAACGGTTCAGATACGCGGCTTGCGCCCGCCCCTCGTGCGTGGGCCGTCGCCACTCGCGGAGAGCCGTGCGCATCACCTCGAGCTGGGCGCGCAGGCGTGGTCTCGCCGTCACGAACGCTTTGGTGCGGCCGGCGAGATCGCCCAACAGGGAGCGACTGCGCGGGCGTGGCGGCGGGCCGACCTTTGCCGGTGTGGCGGCAGGGGAGGCGGGAGCGTCGTGGGGTTGGGCGGGGCGGGGCTTCGTGGCGGCGGTTGGCATCGGGTTGGGGAAGCGGGCGGTGAGTGGGCACGCCGCGCCATTGTATCGGAGTTGGGGTTTCGCTGGGAAGAAACACACTCCGGCGGCGAGTCAAACCTCCCGTCGGGGCGGTGCTCCGGCGCAGGTGGGGCTGCGCGAGGGTGGGGCGCATTGCGCGGTAGTGCTTTCGCCCATGGCGCTCGGCGGCGGTGCCCGGATGTTGCGACGCGCCGGATCTGGTAGGTTCGCCGGGAGTCCATCCCCGATGAAAACCACGACCACCACCAAGCGAGACCTCGCGCCCGCGCAACGCGCCGAACTGCTCAAGCGGCTTCGCGCACGTTTCGAGAAGAACCGCCACCGCCACAAGGGGCTCGAGTGGGCGCGCGTGCAGGCCAAGCTCGAGGCCGCCGCCGGGAAGCTTTGGACGCTCAACGAAATGGAGCAGACCGGCGGCGAACCGGATGTCGTGGGCTACGACAAGGGTGCCGACGAATTCCTCTTCGTGGACTGCGCGCCGCAGAGTCCCGAAGAGCGCGCGAGCCTCTGCTACGACCGCGAGGCGCTCGACACGCGCAAGGAGCACAAGCCGAAGGGAAACGTGGTCGACGCGGCCGCGGTGATGGGCGCGGAGCTCCTCACGGAGGAGCAGTACCGCGAGCTCCAGCAGCTGGAGGAGTTCGACACGAAATCGTCGAGCTGGGTGAAGACACCGGATGAGGTGCGGCAGCTCGGCGGTGCGTTGTTTTGCGACCGGCGTTTCGGGCGCGTCTTCGTGTACCACAACGGCGCGCAGTCCTACTACAGCGGCCGCGGGTTCCGGGTGATGCTGCGGGTATAGGCGGCGCTGAGCGGTTTCGGGCGGATCCGCGAACCGACGTTGCACCGCTGTCCGGCGGTCGGGCGGGACCGCTGGGCCCGCCGACTCCGCGGGCGCACGCATGGCCCGGACCGGAGAACCTTCCTTTCCTTCCGCGATCATCCCGCTGTGGGCCGTGAGATCATTTCTCCGCCCGCATGATCGTTTCGCGACGCGTTTCTCGCATTGGGGGCGAACGGGACCGTGTTCGGACCCGCAACAATTCTTCCATTGTGCTCATGACCGCACGACTCACGCTGCCTCCGGTCCCCACGGGCCCGGCCCGCCCGGCCACGTAACCACCCTGCGCCCGCATGCACGATCCCGCCGAACAGGAAGCCCTGATTTTCGCCGAGGCCGCGGCGTTGCCGCCGGAGGAGCGCGCGGGATACCTCGAACGCGCCTGTGCGGGCGATGCGGCGTTGCGCGCGCGGATCGAAAAACTGCTCGCCGCGCACGCGGCCGCGGGTGGCTTCATGGCGGCACCGCGCGAGCCGGAGGCCGCGTTGCCGACGGATCGTCCCGGGGATCGGATCGGTCGCTACAAGCTGCTCCAGCAGATTGGCGAGGGTGGCTGCGGCGTGGTGTGGATGGCCGAGCAGGAGGAGCCGGTGCGCCGCCGCGTGGCGCTGAAGGTCATCAAGCTCGGCATGGACACCGCGGCGGTGGTGGCGCGTTTTGAGGCCGAGCGGCAGGCGCTCGCGCTGATGGACCACCCGAGCATCGCGCGCGTGTTCGATGCCGGCGCGACCGCCACGGGCCGGCCGTTCTTCGTGATGGAGCTCGTGCCCGGCGTGCCGATCACGCGCTACTGCGACCAGCACAATCTCCCGACCGTCGCGCGCCTCCGGCTTTTCGCGCAGGTGTGTCAGGCTGTCGAACACGCGCACCAGAAGGGCGTCATCCACCGCGACCTGAAGCCGTCCAACGTGCTCGTCACACAGCACGACGGGGAGCCGGTCCCGAAGGTCATCGATTTCGGCATCGCAAAGGCCACGGCCGGGCGCCTCACCGATCGCACGCTTTTCACGGCGTTTGAGCAGTTCATCGGCACGCCCGCCTACATGAGCCCCGAGCAGGCCGAGCTCACCGCCGACGACATCGACACGCGCAGCGACATCTACTCGCTCGGCGTGTTGCTCTACGAGTTGTTGACCGGCCGCCCGCCCTTCGACCCGAAGACGCTCCTCCAGGCCGGGCTCGACGAGATCCGCCGCATCATCCGGGAGGTCGAGCCGCCGAAACCGTCCACCCGGCTCAACACGCTCGCCGATTCCGACCGCGACACCGCCGCGCGCCAACGCGGGCTCGCCGCCGCGCAGCTCTCGCTGCTCCTGCGCGGCGATCTCGACTGGATCGTGATGAAGGCCCTCGCGAAGAACCGCAGCCGCCGTTACGGCACGGCCAGCGAGTTCGCCCGCGACATCCTGCGGCACCTGCAACACGAGCCCGTGACCGCCCGCCCGCCCACCGCGGCGTATCGACTCGGCCGACTCATCCGGCGCAACCGCCTCGTCTTCGGCGCCGCCGCCGCGGTCGCGGTCGCGCTCATCGCGGGCACGGTCGTGAGCGTTGCGCAGGCCGTGCGCGCCCGCCGCGCCGAACGCCTCGCGCAGACCGAGCGCGCCCACGCCGAGGACCTGCTCGGGTTCATGCTCGGCGACCTGCGCAAACAGCTCTCGAAGGTCGGCCGACTCGACGTGCTGGAGTCCGTCGGCGACCGCGCGATGAAACATTTCTCCGCGCGCCAGGCCGAGGGCCTCGACGACGCCACGCTCACCCGCTACGCGAAGGCGCTCAGCCAGATCGGCGAGATCCGGATGGACCAGGCCCGCTACGCCGACGCGCTCGCGGCGTTCACCGAGGCGTACGACCGCGCCGCCGCGCTCGCCACGCGGCATCCGGACAACGGCGACATGCTCTTCGAGCGCGGCCAGGCGGAATACTGGGTGGGCTTCGTGCATTGGCAACGCGGCGAGTTCGGCCCCGCCGGCGAGTGGCTGCATCGTTACCACGCGACCGCCGCCGCTCTCGTGCGCCTCGATCCCGAGCGGCACGAATGGCGGAGCGAGATGGCCTACGGCGACCACAACCTCGCCGCCCTCGCCGAGGAGCGCGGTGACCTCGACACCGCCCGCGCCGGCTTCCTCGCCGAGCTGGCGACACTGGAGCAGATGAGCGCCGCCCGCCCGGATGATCTCGAGCTGCGTTTCCGGATATCCGACGCGCATTCCTGGCTCGGCCGCGTCGCCGAGCAACTGGGCGAGTTCGCCGAAGCGAAAGACCGCTACGCCAAACAAGCCGCGATCCTGGAGGATCTCGTCCGCCGCGAGCCCAAGACGGCGCGGTGGAAGTTCAGGATGGCGAACTCGTGCCTGTATCAGGCCGATCTGGCACTGCGGACAGGCGCGCTGGCGGCTGCAGACCAGACACTGGAAAGAATCTGCAGCTTGATGGACGAACTGGTTGCACTCGATCCCAACAATCGGCGATGGGCAGCAACGCGATTCTTTGCATGGTTGGAGAAGGCTGCGTCGGCTCGAAACCGAAACGAATTCATGACTGCCCGCCGCTTGGTCACAGAGACTCGGCGCGGGCTAGAGAGGTTAGTCGCTGAAGAACCTTCCGCATGGGGTTACGTCCGATGGCAAGCTAAAGCATGGATACTTGAGGCGGGGATGAATGCAGACATCGATCTGCCTACAGCCGCGGAACCCGCCCAAAGGGCCATCGAAACGATTGATCGGTTGATGGGCGTAAGCAGACCTACTCGCGCCGATATTGGGGATTGCGCACAAGCCTGTGTTCTAGCTGGCGGAATTGCCGACAGAATGGGGAAACCGGCTCTTGCTCGCCAACGGTTCGAGCGAGCTACGGACATACTGAAGCCGCTTCTGTCGCACTCCCGTGATTGGCGGCTGCTTGATCCGGCCGCGCGAACTGCAGCGGCGCTAGGTCATCTTGACGAGGCGCGCTCAATTGTGGCGCAGCTCAGCCGATACGGGTACGTCCCGCTTGATCCTTGGCCTCCGGAGGTCGCGCCTGGGAAGCAAGAGGCCACATCGATGCCCTAGATATTGGCGGCTTTGCCGCACTCATTTCTGTTCTAAACCCACATGAAAAACACCAAAGCAACATCCCGTACCAACAGCCCTGCCGAAGTCGTGATCACCGTCACCGAGTTCCGCCCGGTTCTTTCGCCGGAGCTTCGTGGCGAGCGCGACACCGGCTACACGATGAAGCTGAAACGCCCGCACCCGCGCGTGACGCTCAAAGACGACACTCTTGTCGTCAAAGCGCCTGGCGCGGTCATCCGCCTCACCATCGCAGCGGCAGCAGGGGACAAGACCAAGTACTACCCCGCAGGCATCACCTTCGTGCGCGAAGACAGCGAAAAGCTCAGCGAGGCACTGCGCCTTGGCCGGCCGGATCTCCTCCAGCGCAAGATCGTGATCGATGGTCAGACGCTGACGTTTACGGACCGTTTCAAGAAGGGCACGGAAAATGTCTTGTACAAATTCTCGGTGATACTTCAGCGGGGAACAGACGGCGCGATCGGAATAATCGATCCAGGAATCGAGAACGACTTCGGACACTGACACGAAGATTCGCTTGAGAGGTATTGTCGCGGTTTTCAGGTTGCAGCTGAAGGTGTCGGCCGGGCAGTTTCCTGGCCGACGCCCTGACTTTCGAGGCGTTGCTGCGGCGGGAGTGGGAGCATGGTGCCTTCATTTCCGGCGTGGCCTTGTGCAAACAGCCTATCCCAATGAAACACCTCAGCCTCCTCGTTCTCGCCGCGCTCGTCGCGGTTCTGCCGGCTTGAGGTGGACCCGATTGCCCCCAATCGGGTCGAGGACGCGGATCGGGGCTGATGGCGACACGCTCTCGGGCGAGCGCTGCAACGAACGTTTCTCCGCTTCGGCTCACGCGCCTGACGGCGGTGAAGGCAACGCCGTCCCCCTCGGGGCATTCGCTCGCGTCCCTGTAGACCAGGTCGCCGACCTGGCTTTCCGGTCGCCCGACGGGCCACCTCACCGCGGTGGCCCACAGTGACACCACCCGACGGGTCCGAATTCGGCGTTGTCCCCGCACGGGGCGCGGTTTTCCGTATCGCGTGCGCGACATCACCGTCATCCTCGAAAAGGTCGGTCGGGGCGAGGCCCAGGCCGCCGAGGAACTCCTGCCGCTCGTGTACGAGGAGTTGCGCAAGCTCGCGGCGGCCAAGATGGCGCGCGAGGCGCCGGGGCAGACTCTCCAGGCCACGGCACTCGTGCACGAGGCGTGGTTGCGGCTCGGCGGGGAACTGCAGCCCGAGTGGCAGAATCGCGCGCACTTTTTCGCCGCGGCGGCCGAGGCGATGCGCCGTATCCTGATCGATCGCGCGCGGAAGCGTCAGGCGGTGCGGCATGGCGGCGAGCTCGTGCGGACCCATGCCGACGCGCTCGAGCAGGTGCCAAACGCCGCAGGGGCCGATGACGGCGAATTGCTCGACGTGCATGAGGCGCTCGATGCGCTCGCCCGGCATGACGCGCGCAAGGCCGAGTTGGTGAAACAGTGCTATTTCGTAGGTCTCACGTTCAAAGAGGCCGCGCTCGTGCTTGGGATCTCGGAGCCCACGGCGCGCCGCGACTGGACCTATGCGCGCGCGTGGCTGTTCGCCGAGATCACCCGGATGCGGCAGAGCGGCGGGACGCGGTAGGAGAGGAGAAGCTGGAAGTTAGGAGCTGGAAGGTCGGAGCGCGGAGGGTCTTCGGATTCGGCGTGGGCGCTGATCGGGGCGGTGATGGACAACGGATCGCACAGATGGGCATGGATCCGGAATTTCGGAACGGCCACAAAGAGGCACAAAGACTCCCGAAAGAACCGGCGGCTCGTAGCGAAAGCCGCCGAGGCTTTCGAGTCGCTGTGGCGGAGGCGAAGGTCTTGGCGACCTTCGCTACAGAAGCGCCGCGGGACTGTTTGTGCGGGAAGGCGCAGGGGGACGGCTCGTGGCGTGGGTCTTCAGATCGCGCGGTGCGATGCAATCAAGCCGGCCGGCGCGAGCTGCCTGTCTCGCTGCGCGCCCTGCCTCCGGAAGAAGTTTTCCGCGCGATGATCGTTTGGGGCCGCCGGATTTCGCTTTGAGGGGAGTACCGTCCTCTCGCCCATCCAACCGATGCCGTCCCCATGCAAACGTCCTTCCTCGCTCCGCCGGATGCCCGGCGCCTCACTTTCGATTTTCCCGTCTGCAACGGCCATCGGCCCGAGCTGCGCTCGCCAATGAACGACGAGACGAACCGCTGGACTGGCGGGCTTCCCGCGGGCGCGAACACGTCCGATGCCGCCGGCCGGAACCACGTCTCCGGAGGAAGCACTCCGGCGCGGATCCTCCTAGTGGACGACGATCCCGGCGTGTTGAACGTGTTCGGCGCGGGCCTGCAGATGTTCAGCTACGAGGTGGACACGGCGACGGACGGCGACGCGGCGTGGGCCGCGCTTTGCGCGAAGACCTACGACCTCGTCATCACTGATCACCTGATGCCCAAGCTCACCGGCCTCGACCTGCTCCGGCGGCTGCGGGCGGTGCGCGTCGACCTGCCGTGTATCCTGATTTCGGGCGACCTGCCGTCGCTGGAAGACGATCTCGCCGCAGTCGTGCAACCCGGCTGCGCGCTGGAGAAACCGATCAATCTCGCGGCGTTTGTCGCGACGGTGAAGTCGCTGTTGGCGCAGCATCCGGTGCGACCGGCCGCGGCGCAGTTCGGTGGCGAGCGGTCGAGTTTCTGTCGGAGTTGAACGAAGCCGCTGCAACTGAGCCGCGAATGAACGCGAAGCCACGCGAGTGAAACGGCAGACCAGTATGGCAAAACGTGCGGTGATCCCGCGTCGCTCGTGCTCCTCCCCATCCATCCTCCGGGATTCGCGTTCATTGGCGTCCCTTGGCGGTTCCTTCTGATGAATCCCGACTGAGTGCAGCAACGACGGCCGCCGCCGCGGCGCGAGAACTTCGGATGGTCCATTCCTGTCGAACTACAGGAGGCGTTGCGAAATGCAGCGCCGACGCCCGGGAGCCCGTGGGGGGCCTCCCGGGCGTTCTGCTTTTCCGGCGCCGAGCGCGATCAGTGACGCCGTGTCGGTCGCCAGCCGGTGAGCAGCCAGACGACGCCCAACCCGAGATAGAGCGCGAGGATGCCGGCGGTCTCGTGCATCGCGTGGTAATGGCCGGGGAAACTCGGCGCGAGGCTCACGATGGCCGCGATCCGCAGCAGGTTCATCGTGAACGCGACGGCGAGGCAGAGCGCGAGCAGCCCGGGAAACTTCCACCACGCCGCGCGACGATAGAGCAGAAAGATGGTGCCGAGCAGTAGCGAGGAGGAGATGAGCCCGAAGCCGTTGCACTCGGTCGCCACGACGAACGAGCCGTGCGGGTTGAGGAGCAGCAGCTTCACCTCGGGGCCGGGCACGATGCGCAGTTGCGAGGCGAGGCCGAACGACTGGAGCAGCCGCGCCGACTCGATGCCGGCCATCTTGCGTAACGGCCAGTCGAGCACGGGGAACAGCAGCACGAAGACGATCAGCAGTCCGAAGGCGGCGAGCAACGGCGCGGCCCGGCGCAGGGCGCGTTCGCCGAAGAGGATCTGCACCGTGCCCGCGGCTGCGGCGACGAGGCCGGCAAGCACGAGCAGCGGTGCGTCGAGGAGCAACGCGCCCGCGACACACGCATACGCCGTGAGCACGCAAACCAGGCCGGTGCGCTCGAGTTGCAGGCGGAGGCGCAACGCGCCGCGTTGTTCCCACGCGATCCAGATTCCGGCCAGCAACGTGATGAAGAACGACTGCTTGAGCTGTTCGTGCGCGAAGGTGCGCGCCGTCACCCACGTGGCCACCGGCCAGAACGCGGCCGCCGTGGCGGCCAGCAGACCGGCGGCGAGCCAGCGTTCGCCGCGAGAGGCGTTGGCTGCGGGTGAGGCGGCGGATGGCTGCTCGGGTGGCATCGGCGGGATTGGACCGGGCGCACTGTGGGAAGTTCGGTCAGGGCGGTCGAGCGTTGTAGGCGCTGGCGGCGACCACTGCGGAATCGGCGAAGCACGCTCGCTACGAAATGCTCACGCATTCCGCTATGAGCGCCAGCTCACACGCCGCGCTTATTGCCGAACCACTCGATGTGAAGCCGCGGCGCGAAACGGTAGCCGCGATCGCGGCAGAGCGCGACGAGCCACGCCGTGCGGGCGGCGAGCGTCTCGCGTGTGGCGCCCTCGGGCATGAGCAGGACCTTATCCCGCGGTGGTGGCGCGGGGAGCTGCGCGAGCAACGACTCGACCTCGGCGACATCCGCCTCGCTCGCGACGACGAACTTCAGCTGGAAGGCGTAGGCGGCGAGCCATGAGGCGACCACCGCGGGCTGCCAGCGGAGCGCCTCGTGGCGCTCGCTCCATCCGGCGCCGAACTGCTCGGGCCGCGGCGTGGAGTTGCGCAGTTTCGGGCTGAGCGAGGCAAGGTCGCAGGCGATACCGGCGGGCGGGATCGTGGCGGCGGTCTCGATGGTGAGGTGTTTACCGGCGGCTCGCAGCGCGGCGGCGAGTGCGGGCAACTCCGGCGCGAGCAGCGGCTCGCCGCCGGTGAGCACGACGTGTCGCGCCGGGTGACGGGAAACTTCGGCGACGACCTCCGCGACGGTCATCTGTTTCCCTTCGGGCGTCCACGAAGCGTACGGCGTGTCGCACCAGGTGCACCGGAGGTTGCAGCCCGCGGTGCGCACGAAGACCGATGGCACGCCCGCCAGCTCGCCCTCGCCCTGCAGCGAATGGAAGATTTCGGAGATCAGCATGGGAGCGGGAGCGTGGAAACGGAGTGGAACCAGAAATGCACACTAATTGGCACTGATGGTTCGGAAACCTTCCTCCCAGTGGTCTTTGCCCACCTCGTACTCGTCGATCATGAAGCCGTCGTCGTGTTCCTTGAACCCAGGTTTGGTCCGGGCTCTGGCTTGTGCTGACTCTGCGTCGGCGCGAGCCGCGTAGACGCCGATGAGTTTCGAGTCCTCTTCATCGTCGGGCAACTGATGCGTGTGGAAGAGCAAATAGACGGTCTTCACCCCGGCGGTGTTTTCGGGATTAGTGTCCATTAGCGGGAATTAGTGGTTCCCGCCTTGGCTCGGTTTCGGCGGGAGCGGGCCGGTGTCGGCGTAGCGGGTCGGGTCGGGGAGGCCGGCGACGAGGAAGGCTTCGCGGCGTTCGACGCAGGTGCCGCATTTGCCGCATTGGATGTCACCGCCAACGTAGCACGACCAGGTGCGCGCGAAGTCGACGCCGAGTTTCGCGCCCTCGAGCACGATCTGGCCCTTCGTCAGCGCGATGAACGGCCGGAGCAGCTGAACCGCGGCGTACGTGCCGAGGCGGAGCGCGTCGCCCATCGCGCGCATGAAGTCCTCGCGGCAGTCGGGGTAGATCGCGTGGTCGCCGGAGTGCGCGGCGATGACGAGCCCCTCGGCGCCGACGCTCTCGGCGAGCCCGCCGGCGGCGGCGAGCATGATGCCGTTGCGGAAGGGGACGACGGTCTGGCGCATCGTCTGGTCCTCGTAGTGGCCTTCCGGGACGGCGCCGCCGGTCTTGAGTAGATCGGAGGTGAAGTGCTTCGCGATGAAATCGAGCGGGATGATCGTGTGCGGCGCGCCGAGGAGGCGGGCGTGCTCGGCGGCGAAGGGGAGTTCGCGGGCGTTGTGCTTCGAGCCGTAGTCGAAGCTCACCACGGCGGCGACGGTGTGGTGGCGCGCGGCCCAGTGGAGCGCGGCGACGGAGTCCATGCCGCCGCTGCAGAGGACGATCACCTTCATGCGGCGCACCGTAGCGGCGGCCGGGGGAGCGGCCAGAGAAAACCGGCGCGGGCGGAGCTGTGCTTCAACCGGCGGGCAGCTGCTCTTGCGGCGTCTCGAGGAGGGCGGAGACGAAACGATCGGGCCCGGCGGGGCCGAGGAGTTCGCCCCAGCGTTTCTCCTCGATGAGCATCGGCGCCTCGGCCCAGGGGCGGTACGGCGCGCCGTAGGCGACGCGCAGGCCGCAGAGATTCAGCAGGCAGCGCCAGACGGTGTCGGGGTCGGCCTCGCGGGGAGTCGGCAGGTAATCGAGCAGGTACTGCAGGCTGGCGTGGTGCGCGCCGAGGCGGATGAGTTCGTCGCGCCAGCGTTGGGCGAGGCGGCGGGAGTTGTACTCGTTTTTGGGATTCTCGCCGCGCGAGGCGCTCACGTGGTGGCCGATCCGGCTGCGGAGCGCGACGCGTACGGAATACCCGAGGGCGCGGGCGCGGAAGCAGAGGTCGATGTCCTCGCAGCCGTTGCGGAACGCCTCGTCGAAACCGCCGAGATGGAAGAAGAGCTCGCGGCGGATCAGGAGGCAGGCGGCGGTCACGGCGGGCACGCGGCGGCGCGGCCAGGGCGCAAGCAGCCAGAAACGCCGGTCGTCATGGGCGGGTTTGCATTTCTCGGTGAAGAGAATGCCGGCGTGATCGAGCGCGCCATCGACGACGCGGCGCTGGACGTTTCCCACGATGCCCACGCGCGGGCGGCGGACGAGGCGCAGCATCGGCTCGAGCCAGCCGCGGGTGAGGACGAGGTCGCTGTTGAGCAGCGCGAGGATGTCGCCGGTGGCGGCGAGTGCGCCGCGGTTGTTGGTGCCGGCGTAGCCGCGGTTGCGCTCGTTGAGAATGACGCGGAAGGGTGCGCCGAGGGTTGCGATCCACTCGCGGGTGCCGTCGGTGCTGCCGTCGTCGACGAGGATGATCTCGTGGTCGAGACCGCGCGGGATGGTTTGCCGCAACGATTCGAGGCACGGCTGGGTGAGATCGAGTCGGTTGTAGAGCGGGATGATGAACGAAACCTTCACGCGGAGACGGAGTGGGGAGGAGAAAACGGGGCCGACGCGTGCAGGGCGAGCCCGGAGGTGCGAGCGCGAGAGGTCGGCGGCGGACGCGGATCCGTTGTCGCTTCTGGAAACGGCGAATTTCGTGTTTCGCCGAGCGGGGTTGCCGATGGTGGGGCGGGCTTTACGCCCGCGAATTTGGCCCCCGTTGAGATGGCGGGCGTAAAGCCCGCCCCACCACCGGAAGGGCGAAATGCTCAGATGCCGGACTCGAGCAGGCGCTTGAGGTAGGCGCCGTAGGAAGATTTGCCGAGGGCGGCGATCTGGCGTTCGAGGCCGGCGCGGTCGATCCAGCCTTGGCGGAAGGCGATCTCCTCAAGGCAGGCGATCTTCAGGCCTTGGCGATCTTCGATGACGCGGACGAAGTCGCCGGCGTCGAGCAGCGAGGCATGCGTGCCGGTGTCGAGCCAGGCGGTGCCGCGGCCGAGGATCTCGACGTGGAGCGTGCCGGCTTCGAGGTAGAGGCGGTTGAGGTCGGTGATTTCGAGTTCGCCGCGGGCGGAGGGCTTCAGGTCGCGGGCGAGGGCGACGACTTTGTTGTCGTAGAAATAGAGGCCGGGGACGGCGTAGTTGGACTTCGGTTTCTTCGGCTTTTCCTCGAGCGAGATGGCGTTGCCCTGTTTGTCGAACTCGACGACGCCGTAGGCCTGCGGCTCGGCGACGTGGTAGCCGAAGATGGTGGCGCCGGAGGTGCGGGTGTTGGCGGACTGCAGGCAGTCGGCGAGGTCGTGGCCGTAGAAGAGGTTGTCGCCGAGGACGAGGGCGGCGGGAGCGTCGCCGATGAACTTCGCGCCGATGTGGAACGCCTGGGCGAGACCCTCGGGACGGGGCTGCTCGGCGTATTCGAGGCGGAGGCCGAACTGCGAGCCGTCGCCGAAGAGGCGGCGGAAGAGCGGGAGGTCCTGCGGGGTGGAGATGAGCAGGATTTCTCGGATACCGGCGAGCATCAGCACCGAGAGCGGGTAGTAGACCATCGGCTTGTCGTAGACGGGCATGAGCTGCTTGCTCACGGCGATGGTCAGGGGGAAGAGGCGGGTGCCGGACCCGCCGGCCAAGACAATCCCGCGACGGGGGAACGCAGAGGGGTGATGGGTCATGGGTGATGGGTTATGGGTGATCGGTGCGAGCCTTGATCAAAGCGCCCAGCATCCGGCCGATTTCGGCACAATTCTGTTCCAACCTGCATTGTGCTTCTGGTGGCAGAAGGCTGACCTCACGAGCAATTTCGAGCTGCGTGCGCAGCTCGGCCAAAGACCCTTTCGCGATATAGAGGAATCGCACGGAGTCGCGGTTGGTGTCGCGTTCATCGCCTTCGGCGATGTTGGAGGGAATGCTGACGGCCGCGCGGCGGATTTGGTCGCGCAGCCCGAAGTCCTTCGCGAGCGGTCCGCTGGCCGACAGCCGGTAGATCTCGACCGCCAGTTCCTTGGCAGCCTGCCAGACTCTGAGTTCACGAAAGCCCTCTGTTCCCATAACCCATCACCTATGGCCCATTACCCTTTAGCCCCGAGGCGCTCCCGCGCGTATTTCTTGGTCGTGATGTCGTCGCACCAGCTGCGGTTCGTGAGGTACCAGTCGACGGTCTTGGCGAGGCCGGTCTCGAAGGATTCGCGGGGGGACCAGCCGAGTTCGTTCTGGAGCTTTGTGCAGTCGATCGCGTAGCGGCGGTCGTGTCCGGGACGGTCGGCGACGAAGGAGATCTGTTTCGCGTAGCTCTGGCCGTCGGCGCGGGGGGACTTCTGGTCGAGGAGCGCGCAGATGGTGCGGACGACTTCGAGGTTCGGACGCTCGTTGAGGCCGCCGATGTTGTAGGTCTCGCCGGTGCGGCCGCGTTGGAGCACGGTCCAGATGGCGGCGGCGTGGTCCTCGACGTAGAGCCAGTCGCGGATCTGCTGGCCGTCGCCGTAGACGGGCAGCGGTTTGCCGTCGAGGGCGTTGAGGATGATGAGCGGGATGAGCTTCTCCGGAAAGTGGAACGGCCCGTAGTTGTTCGAACAGTTCGTGGTGAGCGTCGGGAAACCGTAGGTGTGCTGGAACGAGCGGACGAGGTGGTCGCTGGCGGCCTTCGAGGCGGCGTAGGGCGAGTTGGGCGCGAAGGGCGTTTCTTCGGTGAAGGCGGGATCCTCCGCGGAGAGCGTGCCGTAGACTTCGTCGGTGGAGACGTGGAGGAAACGGAACGCGGCCTTTTTCGGCTCGGGGAGCTTCGACCAGTAGCGACGCGCGGCGTTGAGGAGGCGGAGGGTGCCGACGACGTTGGTCTGCACGAACGGCTCGGGGGAATCGATCGAGCGGTCGACGTGCGACTCGGCGGCGAAGTTCACGATCGCGTCGATCTGGTACGCGGCGAGGAGGTGGTGGATGAGCGCTTCGTCGCCGATGTCGACTTGGGCGAAGATGTAGCGCGGATCGTTCGCGAGGTCGGCGAGGTTGGCCGGGTTGCCCGCGTAGGTGAGCTTGTCGAGGTTGACGAGCTTCGTGAGGGGCGAGGGGCCGGAGGCGAGAGGCGAGAGGGTCTCGGTGAGGCGCTGGCGGATGAAGTTGCTGCCGATGAAGCCGCAGCCGCCGGTGACGAGGAGGTTCATGGGAGGGGAGGCGAGAGGGGAGAGGCTAGAGGCGAGTGGACGGAAAGGGTGATGGGGGACGGAGGTCGGAAGCGTGGGGATCTATGTCAGCCCATCACCGATGACCCATAACCCATCACCCGCTCTTTATGCTTTCTTCCATTCGCGCAGGGCGCGGGTGACGGCTTCGTGGACTTCGGTGAGCTGGATGCCGACGGAGGCGAGCTTGGCGGCGTTCATCACGCAGTTGGAGCGCGGAGTCTTGGCGGCCTTGTGCATGAAGTCGTCCTCGTTGGCGAAGAACTTGAAGTCCTTCGTGCAGACGCCGCTCTTCTTGATCATCTCGACGACTTCGCGCGTGGTCACGTGGCCGGGATTGGTCACGTTGTACGTGCCGAACGGAACGTGTTTCTCCCAGCAGGCGAACGTGCCGGCGACGAACTCGTCGAGCTGCGAGATGGAATTGGCCGCCTCGAGGAGCGTGTCGTAGCGCATCAGCTTCGTGAGGTAGTTGCGCGGGTTGTCGACCTCGTTGAACGGGATGCGCAGGCGCCAGATGTACACGCTCGGCGTGCCGGCGAGGACCTCTTCGCCGAGGGCCTTGGTGCCGCTGTAGAACGAGCAGTTGTTCGTGCGGAAACTGAAGTTCGGCGCGTCGTCCTCGCGGAAGCCGGTGCTGTCGGCGCGCGCGCCGGTGTAGATGCAGCCGGAGGAGACGTGGCCCCACGGCACGCCAGCGGCGGAGCATGCCTGCGCGACGCGGCCGGGGAGGACGGCGTTGCCGTCGAGGCAGTCGGCTTTGTGGAGCTCGCACGCGTCGACGTTGGGCTTGCCGGTGTAGCCGGCGGCGTTGATCAGGAACTCCGGCTTCGTCTCGCGGAGAAACGCCGTGAGTACCTCCGGGCGCGTGTAGTCGAGGTCGCGCCGCGTGAGATTGCGGAACGGGATGCCTTTGCGCGCGAGCAGGCGTTGATAGGCCTGTCCCACATATCCGGAGCCACCGAGAAGCAGAATCATGGAACGGCGAGGCTAGGCGGCGCGCGGCGGGCGGGCCAAGTTGTTTCTCGGACGCCTCTGGGCTGCGACGGGCGCGTCAGTCTTTGCGCCGGTAGATCCAGACGCCGTCGAGGCAGGCGAGCAGCTCGTAGTCGCGGGCGATCAGATCGCGGAGCTCCGGCCACGTTTGGTGGCCGTAGCGGTCGTGATCGGAAAACGCGAAGGCGTGCGGTGCGACGGAGTCGACGAACCAGCGCGGGCGGTTGCGGCGCAGATCGAAAAGGAAACGCCAACGGTACCGCTCCTGCAGCGCGGACTCGCCGATGATGAACGCTCCGTGCGCCTCGCGCGCACCCTGCGGCAGGCCGGTCTCGGCATGGTATTCGGGCGTCCACCCCCAGACGACGAGGCGGTCGCCGGGTCGCATATCGGTGCGGATGCGCGCGCCGATGGCCGAGATCTGGAGCTCGCGCCAACGGGCGAGCTCGAAGCGGACCGCCGGCACGGAGAGGCGTTCCCAGAGCGGCCACGCCAACACGGCGGCGGCAAAGGCGAGCGCGAGCCAACGTTGCGCACGGGCCAAGCGGCCGTCCGCCGTCGGCTCGCCCTGGAAGAGGCCGTCGAGATGGACTGCTGCGCACCAACACAGCGGCAGCACGAACAGATGCACGTAGTGGGTGAACATCCGCCCCGGTGTGGCCACCGCGACGAAGGCGACGACGAGCAGGAACCAACTCCCGACGAGACGCGCGCGCGCTTCCGGGGCATTTCTCCACGCCGTGGCGCTGCTCGCCAGACAGAAGCCGGTGACGCCGAGGAGTCCCGTGACCGCCGCGAGCGCGGGGGCGGCGAGGCTGAGCACGTGTTCGAGCGAGGACCACCACGGATAGTCGCGTTGGCCGGCATAGAAACGATTCGTTTCCCAGAAGAACTGAAGGATCTGACCCCAGAGGCCGAAGAGGGAAGCGTAACCAACAAACACGGCCAGCGGTGCCAGCGCGCCCGCGCCCAGCGCGGCCGAGGCCGCGAGCGGACGAACGCGGGTCGCCCCCGCTGGGCGCGGGTTTCTCCACAGCGCTGCAAGCAGCATCGCGCCGAGCGCGGCTTGGAACGGAAGTGCCTGCGGTTTGGCGAAGCAGGCCGCGCCGATCAGCACCCCGCCGCCGAAGAGCCGGGCCAGCGCGCTGCGGCCCGCCGAACCGAGCGCGCCGGTGGCGACCCAAGCGCCGAGGGCGAGCAGCAGTAGCGGGGTGGTTTCACTCGAGTACAGATTGAGGTCGTGGAACGTGCTCAGCGCCCAGAAGGGGAACGCCGCGAGCACGGCGGCGCGGGCGGCCCACTCGCGCGTGAAGCGGCGCGCGGTCGCGTGGAGCGCGAGCACGGCCGCGATCTGGAAGAGCGTCGCCAGAACACGGGCGCCGATGTGGTTGAGCGGCAGGCCGAGCGGAATCGTGAGCAGGAGCGCGTACGGCGTGAGCGGGCCGGAAGTGTGGCTGTCGAGGTTCTTCCACGGCAGGCCACCGTCACGCAGGGTGAGCGCGCCGGCGATCCATTGGGCTTCATCGGGATTGTGCAACGGCCCGGCGAAGAAGACCGGCCAGCGGAATGCGAGAAACGCGGCGATGACCGCCAGCGTGAACGCTGCGCGGCTGGAAAGCGCGCGCCGCAGCGGGGTGTTGTACGCGCTCGGAACGAGGGCCGCGGCGGTCGTCGCCAACAACGCGAACAACGCTGCGAGTGCGCACAGCCAATAGGCCCATACGTGGGCGGCGATCCAGGAGAGGAGCGAATCGAGCATCGGTCAGTGAAAATCGGAGTCGCGACGCCGGTAGACGCGCACGCCGTCGAAATCGTCGACGAGTTCGTAGTGTGCGGCGATGAACATGCGCAGGTCGGGCACGGTTTCGTGGCCGAAAGACGCGCGATCCCGGTAGCCGAAATGCCCGGGCGCGACGGCGTCGATGAACCAGCGCGGGCGATGGCGCCGCAGGTCGAAGAGCAGGCGGTCGCGGTAGTGCGACTGCAGCGGGCCGGGGTTGATGATCAGACCGCAATGGGCCTCACGCGAACCCTGCGGCAGACCGGTCTCGACATGGTAGCCGGGGGACCACCCCCACACGACGAGTTCGTCGCCCGGCTCGGCCAGCGCGCGGACGTATTCGCCGACCAGTGTTGTTTGCCGCTCCCGCCAGAAGTAGAGCTGGCCGTTCATCGGCGGAGTCTGCAGCGACGTCCGCCAGACCGGGCCGGTGCTCGTGACAAGGACGAACGCTCCCGCCACGACCACGCCGGCGCGCTTCACCGCGGCGAGGGACAGCCGCTCGTGCACGGCGGCGAGGCTGACCGCGGACAACCACGAGAGCGGGATCACGACGAGGTGCAGGTAATGTTGCCGCTCGATCCGCCCCGGAGCGACGACCGCGATGATGGCCGCGGCCAGCAGCAACCATGCTCCGGCAAGCCGGCTCCAGTGCGAACGGGCGCTGCGCGGCACCGAGCCGAGCGCGAGCACCGCGAAGCCGACTGCGCCGAGCACGCAGGCGGTCGCGCCCGACACGGGCGCCAGAATCGCCGCGAAGGCCGTGGCGCTCTCCGGCCAGCCGTAGGTGTGCTCGGCGGTGTAGAGCACGTTGCTCTGCCAGTAGAAGACCCGGAACTGCGCGCCGAGACCGTAAATCGCCAGATAAGCGCCGAGCAGCAGGAACGGGGCGGCCGCCCCGAGCACGAGCGCGGCGACGCCGGGAGTGGCCGCGCTGCGGGGGCCGGAGGGCTGTGGGTTGCGCTCCGGCGCGCGGAGAAGCGCGACGAGCAGAACCGTTCCGAGTGCCAGCGCGAGCGGGGCCGACTGCGGTTTGGCGAGCAGCGGCGCGGTCGCCGCGAGCGCACCGGCCAGCGCGAGCAAAACGAGTTTCAGCCGGCTCCGCTGTGTGGTGACAGCGACCGCGCCGCACCAGCCCGCGACAGAGAGGAGGAGAACCGACGTGAGTTCGCTCGAGTACTGGCCGATGTCGTGGAACCAACGGCACGCCCAGAAGTTGGCCGCTGGCAGCAGTGCGAGCCGCGCGACCCATTCCGGCACAAACCGGCGGCCGGCGCGCCAGAGGGCGAGCATGCACGCGGCCTGCAGCAGGGAAGTGAAGATGCGGACGCCGACGTAGTTGAGCGGCAGGCCGAGGGGAATGGTCAGAAGCAGCGTGGCTGGGCTGAGCGGACCGGAGGTGTGGCAGTCGATGCTCTTCCACGGCAGGCCGCCGTGGCGCAGCGTGAGGGCGCCGGCGATCCATTCGGCCTCGTCGGGATTTTCGAGCGGGCCCGCGAACCAGAGCGGCCAGCGAAACGCGCAGAGGAGGGCGACGACGGCGACGACGAACAACGCGGGCGAGGCGAGCAGTCGGAGCCGACGCGGGCACGCCGAGGCGTTGTTACCACCTCCGGCCGGCTGTGTGACGAGGGGTGCAAGCGCGGCGGCGGCGAACCACGCGAATGTGCTCCACGCGATCAGCCAATAAGCCCAGCCATGGTGATCGACCCACTCGAAGAGGCGGACGTCGAGAGGCGGCTGGTGGGGCATGGGCGGCGCTCGGGCGGGCGGCTGCTATTTCCGCCGGTAGTCGCCGCGGCTGAAATATTTCTCCAGCCAGACGTAGGCGCAGATGAAAAAGTAGCGGGAGCCCATCTCCTTGATCTTGAGCTTGGCCACACCGTATTTGCGGTTCTGCCACGAAATGGGGCAGACTTTGAAGCTGAAGCCGCGCACGATCGCCTTGAGCGGGATCTCGACGGTGAGATTGAAATGCGGCGCGATGAGCGGGCGGCAGCCGTCGATCACGGTGCGGCGGTAGGCTTTGAAGGCGTTGGTCGTATCGTTGAGGCCGTGCCGGAAGCCGAGGCGCACGAGGAAGTTCGCCAACCGGTTGACGAGGAGCTTCACGCGCGGGTAGTCGACGACCTTGCCGCCCTTCACGAAACGCGAGCCGAACGCGCAGTCGTAGCCCTCGCCGAGAATCTTCCAGTAGGCGACGGCGTCGGCGGGCGAGTCGGAGGCGTCGGCCATCATGATCACCACGGAATCGCCGGTCATGTGATTGAGGCCCCAGATGATCGCGCGGCCGAAGCCGTGCGGGCCGGGATTCTGCGTGGGTGCGAGCGTGGGGATCTTCTGTTTCAGCTCCTGGAGTACCTGCCACGTGCCGTCCTTCGAGCCGTCGTCGACGACGACGATCTCGTGCGGGATGCCTTCGCGGACGAAGGTCTCGTGGATGTCGGCGACGGTGGACGGCAGCGATTCCTCCTCGTCGCGCGCGGGGATGACGACGGAGTAGAGCTTGAGTGGGGCGGCGGACATGAGCGGGCGAAAGGCGAGTGGCGAGAGGCGAAAGGCGAGAGGCGAGAGGGGGACGTGGCTCAGAACGGCGCGGAGAGATCGAGCCAATCGGGATGTTTCTGGGCGTGCACGGCAATCTCCTCGAGGATCGCGGGCAGCGAAGTCTGCGGCTGCCAGCCCCAGACTTTGGAGGCATGGGTGGCGTCGAGCACCATCCACGGGATGTCGAAGGGGCGCGGTTGCGGGTCGGAGGCGACAGTGTGTGGCCCGAAACGCCCGTCGCACCACGCGGTGAGCTGCTGGAGCGACATGCTCGCGGCGGCGCCGCCGGCGACGTTGCACAGGCGCGGCGAGAGTCCGGGCGCGGCGGCGGCCGGGGCGGAAGTCGCGGCGAATTGTTTCAACAACAGCGGGACGATGTCTCGCGGGTGGAGGCAGTCGCGGACCTGGTGGCCGAGGCCATCGAAGCCGATGTACTTGAGCGGGCGGCGGCGCAGGTGGGAGTTGATCCAGTAGGCGAAGATGCCCTGGTCGGGCCGGCCGAATTGGCCCGCGCCGGCGAGCACGCCGCAACGGTTGATCCAGACGGGGAAGTGGAACGTCTCGCCGTACTCGAGCGCGAGCGCCTCGCTGGTGAGCTTGGTCGCGCCGTAGAGCGAAACCGGCGCGGCGGTGGCGAAGCTCTCGTGCACACCGGCTGCGGACACGCCGGCGGGGAGCGGTTGCTCTGTATCCGGGCGGTAGGCACCGCGGTCCGGCACGACCGGCAGGCCGGCGAGCGGGGCGATCGAGTAGACGCGACTGGTGCTGAGCAGGACGAAGCCGGCGCGGTGGGTCTTGCAGAACTCGAGCATGTTCACCGTGCCGAGGAGGTTGTGCTCCACGAGCTGGCGGGAACTGGTCTTGCCGTCGATGCCGGCGAGCACGCTCGGGTTGGCGGCGGCATCGATCACCCAATCGACGGCCGGCAGCGCCTCGAGGTCGCTGGCAGAGCGTATGTCACCGTGGAAGAGCTTCACGCCGCGCGCCTTCAGCGCTGCGCGGTTGGTCTCGGCGCCGGGGCGGATGAAATTGTCCAAGCCGACGAGCTGGAGGCCGGGGACGGAGTCGAGCAGCGTGTTGGCGAGCGTGCTGCCGACGAAGCCGCAGATGCCGGTGATGAGGAGCTTCATGAGCGGCGGATTTTCGATTTTGGATTGCCTTCTCCCGTTCGGGAGAATCTTCGAGATTTTCGATTGGCCGAACGCGGAGACGGGCGGAGCGGCGCTCGTCACTCGACTCTCGTCGCTCGACGGCTGTCAGGCCTTGGGCCGCTTCTGCCAGGCTTCGACGATCTGGCGGATGGTTTCCTCGAGGCTCACGGAGATGTCCCAGCTCGGGTAGTGGGCGCGCATCTTCCGGAGATCCGAGTAATAGCAGATGTGGTCGCCGATGCGGTTCTGGTCGACGTACGTGTAGACCTGTTTCCTGCCGGAGAACTTCTCCGCGATCGCGAACGCCTCGAGGATCGAGCAGCTGTTGGCCTTGCCGCCGCCGAGGTTGTAGACCTCGCCCACGCGCGGGGCGGAGACGAAGGCGTGCATGAAGCGCGCGACATCGAGCGAGTGGATGTTGTCGCGCACCTGCTTGGCCTTGTACCCGAAGACGCGGTACTCGCGGCCCTCGAGGTTGCACTTCACGAGGTAGGAGAGGAAGCCGTGGAGCTCGACACCGGTGTGGTTCGGGCCGGTGAGGCAGCCGCCGCGCAGGCAGCAGGTCGGCATGTTGAAATAGCGGCCGTACTCCTGGACCATCACGTCGGCGGCGACCTTGGAGGCGCCGAAGAGCGAGTGCTTCGACTGGTCGATGGTGAACGTCTCGGCGATGCCGTGCTCGTAGGCGGAGTCGGCGTAGTCCCAGCGGGTATCGAGTTCCCGGAGCGCGATGCGGTTCGGGGCGTCGCCGTAGACTTTGTTGGTCGACATGTGCACGAACGGCACCTCGGGGTTCACCTGGCGGTTGGCCTCGAGGAGGTTGAGCGTGCCGACGGCGTTGGTGTCGAAATCGTCGAAGGGAATCGCGGCGGCGCGGTCGTGCGAGGGCTGCGCGGCGGTGTGGACGATCACGTCGGGCTTCACCTCTTTGACCAGCGCGAGCACGCCGGCGCGGTCGCGGATATCCAGCTCATGGTGCACGAAACCCGGCAGGTCGCGCAGGAGGCGCTGCTGGTTCCAACGCGTGTCGCCCTGCGGGCCGAAGAAGACGGCGCGCTGGTTGTTGTCCACGCCGTGGATCGTGTAGCCCTGCTTCGCGAAATAGACGCAGACCTCCGACCCGATGAGGCCGGAGGAGCCGGTGACGAGGAGACGTTTCGCCATGAGGCGGAAAGGTATGCGGGCGGCGGTGGCGCATTTCAAGCAGCGGATGCGCGGCTCCCGCTGTCGGCGGAAAAGGGATGTTGCTACCACCCCGCGCCTCGGGCGCGATGGCCCACCGGCACGTGCCGACCACTCGTTTATGATCCGCCTTTCGCAACGTCTCGCCGCGGTCCGGCCGCCGCTCTGGTTTCTCGTGCTCGCGGGGCTGGCGTTGGCGAACTTGCTCCGCCAGTGGAGCGCGCCGATTCTCGACCGGCACGAGTTTCGCCAGACACAGACTGCGCTCACGGCGCACTGGCTGCGCGAGGAAGGCTGGAGCCTCGCTTATCCGCTGCCGGTTTTCGGCCCGCCGTGGTCTGCGCCCATGGAGTTTCCGCTCTATCAGGCGATGGTCGCCGGCGTGTCGAAACTCGCCGGCTGCGGCATTGAGAGCGCGGGCCGGGCGGTGGCGATCGTGGCGTTCTTCGCGGCGTTGCCGGCTTTGGCGGGGCTGTTGGCATCGGCGGGATTCACGGCGCGCACCCGTTGGTTCGCGCTCGGGAGTATGTTGCTGACACCGGTTTACCTGTTCTACGCGCGCACGGTGTTGATCGAGACGACGGCGCTCTGTTTCGCGTTGTGGTTTCTGCATGCGTTCGTCCGCGGGCTCGAGCCCACGCCGCGACGCTGGTGGTGGGTGGGTGCGGCGATGGTGTTCGGAGCGCTCGCGGCGCTGGTGAAGATCACGACGTTTGCGCCGGCGCTGCTGATCGCCGCGGTTCCCGCCGGGGCGGCGGTGTGGCACGCCTGGCGCGATTCGGCGGGCCGCCGCACGGCGCTGCCGCCGCTGTTCGTCGCAGCGGTTCTGCCGGCGCTCGTCGCCTTCGCCGTGGGCACCTGGTGGGTGGAGTACGCGGATACGGTGAAGGCGGCCAACCCGCTCGCGGTGCGGCTGCAATCGGCCCACCTCAATGCCTGGAATTTCGGCACGCTCGCCCAGCGGCTCGACCCTGCGGCCTGGCGGACTTTGGCGGTGCAGACCGGTTACACGACGTGCCGATTGCTGCCGGGATTGCTGGCGCTCGCGGCGCTCGTTTTCGCACCGAGGCGGCACCGCTGGGCGGCGGCGACGGCTGCTGCGGCGTTCCTCGTGGGGCCGCTCTGCTTCTTCAATCTCTACCTCGTCCACGACTACTATTTTTGCGCCAACGCCGTCTTTCTCGCCGCCGCGCTCGGTCTCGCGCTGGGCGGGTTGTGGGAGAATCCGCGCGTGCCGCGTTGGGCGGCGCTCACGGTGACGCTGGTGGTGGGCGGTTTGCAGGCGCACGGATTTTTTCGCGGCCTCGGCTACTATTTCTCCCACACGCCACCGGCTCCGCCGGCGCTGGCGGCGGCGATCCGCGCGGTGGTGCCGGAGAACGGCTTCGTGTTGCTCGTGAACAAGGGCTGGAACCCGGAGTTGCCTTTCTACATGCGGCGACGCGCGGTCATGTTGCCCGACGGTTTTCACAACGATCTCGCGGCACTCGGTGAGGTCCTGAACCGGCTCCCGCCCGAGGAGCCGCGGGCGCTCGTTTGGCGCGGCACCGCGGCGATCCCGGTCGAACTGCACAGCTACCTTTTCAACGAACTCGGCCTCGATCGCACTCCGGTCGTGAGCGATGGCGAGAACACGCTCTTCGTCCGCGCGGGTGCGACGGCCGCGCTGCGCGCGCAGCTCGAGGAACTAGCTTTGCCCGGCCTCTCGTCTGCTACGCAGGCGGTCGCGGCTTGGCCGGCGGCGGAAACTTACAAGACCTTCCTGTCGCCGTTACCCGGCGACCAGTTGCTCTGTCGGCCGAGCCCGCTCTCCGGGCGCTCGCTGTACGGCCTGTCGATCGCGCGCAATGGCGACCGCGATTGCATCGTCGCCCACGCGCCGTCGCAGCTCGCGCTGGCGCCGCCGACGGGGGCGCGCTCCGTGCAGGTCGAGTTCGGCTTGGGCGACGAATGCATCCGCCCCGACACGCGCTCCGACGGAGTCGTCGTGTCGATCTACACAACCGAACCGGGCCGGCCGCGACGCACGTTGTACCGCCGCGCGCTCGATCCGGTGGCAAACCCGGCGGATCGCGGCATGCAGACGGCGCGATTCGCATTGCCGCACGACGTGCGCGGCTCGCTCGTGTTCGAGGCGTCGACCGGTGTCACCGGCGATCTCGCTTACGATTGGTTCTATTGGTACCGCATCGCGGTGGAGTGAACGTGGGGCGCGGGATCGACAAATGCCGCCGGCCTCCGCAATTTCCCGACAGTGCCCGACCAAGCCGAACAATCCGCGCCGCCGCACGTGACGATCGTGGTGCCCGTCTTCGATGACTGGGCCGCGTTCGCGCGGTTGCTCGGCGAACTCGATGCGGCGGCGGCGGCGCTCCCCGCCGGCCTTGAGGTGCTCGCGGTCGATGACGGCTCGCTCACGCCCGCACCCTCGTCGCTCGGCGCCGATTGCCGCCATCTCCGCCGAATCGAGGTGCTGCGGCTGCGGGCCAACCTCGGCCACCAGCGCGCGCTCGCGATCGGCCTCGCCGACTGCGTGCGCGCCGCGCGTGCCGATTACGTGGTGACGATGGACGCCGACGGCGAGGATCGTCCCGCCGACCTGGCGGTGTTGCTCGAGGAGGCGTTCCGCCGGCCGGGGCAGGTGGTCGTGGCGCAGCGGGCGCGGCGCACGGAGGGGCTGGTGTTTCGCGCGGCGTACCTCGTGTACAAGCTCGCGTTCCGCTTCCTCACCGGCCGGGTGATCGCGTTCGGCAATTTCGCCGTGCTGCCCGTGGCGGCGGCGCGGCGGCTCGTGTTCATGCCGGAGTGCTGGAACCACCTTGCCGCCACGATCGTGAAATCGCGTCTGCCGATCCTCGGCCGGCCGACCGCGCGCGGCACGCGCTACGCCGGACGCTCGACGATGAATCTCGTCTCGCTCGTGGTGCACGGCTTCAGCGCGTTCTCCGTCTTCATCGACACCGCAATCACGCGCCTGCTGTTGTTCTTCGGCGCGACCTCGCTGGCGGCTGTCGTCGCGGCGGCGGTTGCGGTCGCACTCCGCTTCGGCACCGATCTCGCGATCCCCGGCTGGGCGACGAACGTCTTCGGCCTCTCGATGGTGGTGTTCTTCCAGTCGCTCACGCTCGCCGCGGTGGTGTTGTTCTCGGTGCTCAGCAGCCGGTCTTCGGCGCCGTTCCTCGTGGGACAGCGCGGCGAGGAGTTCGTCGAGTCGCGTTCGGAGCGCGTGAACCGTTAGCCGCATGGAATCGAGCGAGTACGAGAATCTCGAGCGGGTGGAGCGCGTCCACTGGTTCTACGACGGGAAACGGCGGATCGTGCGGCGCTGGATCGAGCGGTTGCGGCCACTCGGGGCGGACGATGTGTTGCTCGATTTCGGCGCGGGCACGGGGCTGTTTGCTGAGGAGATGGCGCCGAGTTGCCGCGTGCTGGCGCTCGACTCGTTTCCCGAATCGCTCGAACGGCTCCGCCGGAGATTGCCGCCGGCGCAGGTGATCGAACCCACGGCCGCGGGGCGCATCCCGGTTCCCGATGCGAGCGTCGACTGCGTGACTGCTCTCGATGTGCTCGAGCATGTCGAGCGCGACGCCGCCGCGGTGGCGGAATTTCGTCGCGTGCTGCGACCGGGCGGACTGGCGGTCGTGACGGTGCCGGCGAGCATGCTGCTGTGGAGCGATTGGGATGTCTCGCTGCACCATTTCCGGCGCTACGAAAGCGAGAGCCTGCGGGCATTGTTCGGTGACGGCTGGACGATCGAGCGCCTCGCGCATGTGAACTCGTTGGCCTTCCCTCTCGTGTGGATGTTGCGACGCGCGCGACGCGGTGGCCGGCAAACCGGGCCGCGGGCGGAGGATCGCGTGCCGCCGTGCTGGCTCAACGCCCTGCTGCGCTGGCAATTTGTCGCCCAGGCCACGCTGCGCCGCGGTGGTTTGCCGTTCGGCGTGGGGCTTCTGCTGGTCGCGCGGCGAGAGAGCGGAAATGGGGTTGGCACACGCGCCTGATTGCGCCGTGCTGGGGCCCGCTATGAACAAACCCCAGAACACACCGGTGCCGGCGCGTGGATCGAAGCTGGCCCGTTTTCTCGCCCTTTCGTTCGTCGCCGCGTCCCTGCTTGCCGTCCCGGCCCAGGCCGTGGAACGCGTGTTGAAGGTCCAGGCCCCCGTCAAGGCTCCCGCGCACCAGCCGGTGAAGGTCGTCGTGCGTGCCAGCACCGATGCCGGAGCGGGCGAGCAGATCGGCTTCCTGCACGTCGAGTATTCGAACGATGGCGGCAAGACTTGGGCGGGGCTCTGCTTCGAGCAGAACCAAGGCGCCGCCACGTCGCGCACGCTCTCCGTCACGGCCGGCGATGCCGGCACGGCGACTCTCGTGCGTGCACGCGTCGCGTACCGCGGCGGCGCCGCGGGCGACGTCGACTACACCGGCGCGGCCATCAAGTGGCAGGACACCTGGAACAACTGGGGTGAGCCGCCGGCGCGCATCGTGAAGGTCGAAGTGGTGCCCTGAGCGCGCCGCGACCATCGCATCCGTTTCCCAAGGCACCGCTGCTGCGGTGCCTTTTTCGTGGGTGCGCCCATCCGGATTGCGATGCCGGATCCGCGCTTCAATGCAGATCGTACGCGCGCTGGAGCGCCTTGGCGCGTTCGAGGTGCATGAAGTCGAGCGCGGGGACTTTCACGTCGGGCGCAGGATTGTAGGGCGCGGCGAGCAGCGCGCGCATCTCGGTGCCGCGCCAGGCGACGAAGGGCGCGAGCGCCGCCGGCCAACCGCGGAGGAAATGCACGGCGAGCAGCAGCAGCAACGCGGACGCGAGCGCGGTGCGCAGACGCACGTGAGCGACAAAGCGAGTCGCGAAGTGGGCGAGCAGGAAGGCGAGGAAGGGCAGCGTCGCGAGCAGCGAGCCGTAGAGATAGCGCTGGCCGAGCGCCGCGAGCGCTCCGGTGTGGTAGCGACCGATGCCGAGCAGCACCGCGTTGCCGAGGTCGTACGCAGTCAGCGCGAGCAGCAGCGCGCGCATCCGGCCGCGCGCGACCGAAAAGCTTCCGGCGACGACCGCGATCTTCGTTGCGCCGAAAACCAGTGCGGAGGCGAAGGTCACATCGGCGCCGAAAAGTTGCGGGCCGGGGCTGAGAAAGAGAAACGTCGCCGCGAACTGCGCGACTTCGAACAGATGTCCGCCGAGCTGGCGCTGGTTGCCCTGTGGGATGAGCAGGATCGCGAGCGCCACGGCGATCGCGGGAGCGAGGGCGCAAAGCGCGGCGGGTGTCCGGCGCACGAGGCCGCGCCAGTCGCGATCGAGCGCCGCCGGCGCGAGTACGGCGACGGAGAATACGCCGCCGGTGAGCACGCCGCGCGCGAAGCAGCACGCGCTCGCCGCGGCGCAGAGCGCGAGCAGGGCCGTGGTGCGCCAACTCGGGCACACGTCGCGAGCGGAGTCGTTCCCCAGAACATGCAGGCCGAGGAGCAGAAACGTCGTCGCGAGCAGGGCGGACCATTGCACGGACCAGGCGAGCGACTCGAGGTTGCCCGGCGTGAGCGCGAACACGACCTGTGCGGCCACGGCGGCAAACCACGGCAGGCCCACGCGCAGGAGGACGCGACCGAGCAGGGCGACATTGAGCGCGTGCGTGAGCCAGAGCAGCGTGAGCAGCGCGAGGTAGCTGCCGCCGAACAGGTGCAGCGCGCCGCCCCAGCCGAGTTTGAAGAGCGGCACGAAGCTCTCGGTGAAGAACACGCACAGCCAGCGCCACAGTCCGATGCGCGAGATCTCGTCGACGAGAAAGAGGTCGTCGGCGAACCAGACGAGTTTCGCGAACTCGCCGTGCCAGAGCACGAACGGCGCGAGTGCGAGCAGGCCCGTGAACCACGGCAGACGACGGCGCCATGGAACATCGGCCTCCGCGGGCGCGGCCCTTTCGACGGGAGCGGCGCGCGCGGGCTCGGCCGCGGTGCTCGGCGCGGCGTTTTGTGACGGAGCCCGGGCGGCGAATACGTCCCACGCAATGGCGCCGATGAACAGCGGCACGAACGGGTACGCCGAGGCGAACGACGAGATCACCATCACCGGGAACGACGTCACATGGATGATCGCTTGGATCGTCACGTAGACGAGGCCGCCGCCCCACGCCGCGGCGGCGAGCGTGAGCGGGAATGTCCACGTGCGGCGGCGCAGCACCTGCACGACGCGCACGATCGCGACGAGTTGCGCGGTGACGAAGAGCCAGAACAGGACGTGGCGCAGCGTCTTGCCGATCACGTGCAACGCGCCGATGCGCGCGTCGGCGAGAAGTGCCGTGCGCTCTGGCGAGAGATCGCCGCCGGTCATCCGGTGGAAGAGGGCGAGCGAATCTTCGCCGCCTTCACTGGCTGGCGCGTGCGCGCTGAAGCGGCTGAACGAAACGACGAAGTCGGCGAACTCGGCGACTGTGCGCGCGACGGCCGGTTTCTGGCCTTCGCGCCAGACCGGGAGGAACCCGCTGCGTCGGGGGCCGGCGGGCACGCGGCCGGAGTCGCAGGCGGCGTTCAACTCGTCGGCCATCGCGCTGTAGAAGGCGTGTGCCTCGCCCGCCGAGTGCGCCCGGCCCGCGGCGGCGACGGCGTCGCGCAGCGCCCACATAAGCCAGCCGCCGCCGATCTGGCGTTCTTCAGGAGGTTGGCCGGTCACGGAGCTCGATGCCGCGGCCCAGCCGCGACCGAGATCTCCGTCGAGGTACGGACGGAGCTGGGCGAAGGTCGGGCTCACGGCGTAGAGCGCTTCGCGCGCCTGGCGCGTCACGGGCACGCTCGGCAGGTCGGGGCCGACGCGCACGCGGGTGAGCGCGCCGTAGGCGTCGTTGAAAGCCGGGTCGCGGAATTCGACGGTGCCGAACCAGCCGTAGTGGTGGAGATTCAGCGCACACACGCTGAGCAACGGCGCGAGCGCGCAGCCGGTGGCGACCGCGAGCGCCGCGGCGGAGCGCAGCGCGGTGCGGAGAGATTCGCGCACGGCCCCGAGCACGACCGCACCGGCGAGCAGCGCGAGGCTCGGCGCGATCCAGATCGTCTCCTCGCGAGTGAGGTAGAACGCGGCGAACGACACGCCGAGCAGCACCGCCCACGGGAGCTGGCGGCGCAGCGTTTCGCGGCGGCGGAAATAGAGCGCGGCGAGCCCGGCGAAGAGCAGCAGCCCGAGCGCGACGTACACGTGCTGGCGCAGCACGCGGCCGAGGCTGGAGGCGTCGAACGTCATCGGGTTCCACAGCAGCAGCGCGTAGAAACCGAAGCGCGCTGCGGCGGAGGTCAGCGCCGGCCGGCACGCGCGCACGAGCGCGGCGCAGGCGCCGGCGTAGAGCAGATGTTGCGAGAGGAAGAGCGGCACGCCGATCAGATGCGCGAGCGCGATCCAGAGCGGGTAGAACGGGCCCTTCGCGAGCGTCATCTGGTTGTACGCGCCGAGCCACTCGCCGCGCGCGATCGACTCGCCGAGTTGGAGAAACAACGCGTCGTCGTGCAGCGCGGGGCCGATGGCGAAGATCGGTTGGGCGGCGGTGAGCCAGAGCTTCAGCGCGGTGAGCGCGAGCGCGGCCCAGAACCAGCGGCGGTCGGTGGCGGGCTCGTTCACGCGCGCTCCTCCCGTGTATCCAGGCGCAGGACGCCGAGGAACAGGCTCGTGAGCGCGATCTGGCAGCCGAGCGTGAGCGCGAGCGCGCCGGGGATGACGATGCGCAGCATCGCCTGCGGCGTGAGATCGCCGAAGCCTCCGCGGCCCCAGAGCCAGACCGCGCCGGCGGAAATCCCGAAACCGACGAGCGCGAGCAACGCGCCCGCGATCAGACCGGCCTCGAGACTCGCGGCATCGAGCAGCCGCGCGAAACGTTTCTCCGGCGCGCGCAGGCCCGCGCGGATCGCGAAGAATTTCCCGAGCACGGCGAACGACACCGCCTGGAATCCGATCAGCACCGCAAACGCGGCGAAGAGCAACGTGTGCACATCGAACACCACGCCGCCGAGGTGCAGCGGACCGCGCAGCAGCAGCGCCATCGCGGCGGTGCCGGCGAGCATCAGCGCGAGGCCGGGCAGGAGAAACAGCCAGCGTGGACTGAAGAGCAGCATGAAGCGCAGGTGCCGCCAGCCGTCGCGCCACGGGCGCAGGTGCGGCGGGCGGTCGCGGCCGTCGGGCCGGAGCACGGTCGGTACTTCTTCGACGCGCAGGCCGAGCAGCTTCGCCTTGATGACCATCTCCGACGCGAACTCCATGCCGGTCGTGCGCAGGTCCATCCGGCGGTACGCCTCGGCGGAGAACGCGCGCAGGCCGCAGTGGAAGTCGCGGATGCCGGTGCGGAAAAATAGCCGGCCGAGGAACGAGAGCACCGGGTTGCCGATGTAACGGTTTTTCCACGGCATCGCGCCGGGCTGTACGCCGCCGGCGAAACGGTTGCCCATCACTAGATCGGCGCCGGCGCGGAGGCGGTCGAGAAAACGCGGAAGGTGGCCGAAGTCGTAACTGCCGTCGGCGTCGCCCGTGAGGATGTAGCGGCCGCGGGCGGCGGCGAAACCGCCGCGGAGCGCGTTGCCGTAGCCGCGCGCCGCGACCGGCACGAGCCGCGCACCGTGCGCGGTGGCGATCGCCTGTGAACCGTCGGTGCTGCCGTTGTCCGCGACGACGATTTCCCCGTCGATGCCGTGCGCATTGAGCGCGGCGGCGATTTCGTCGAGGCAGGTGGCGAGCGTCAGCGCCTCATTGAGGCACGGGAGCACGATCGAGATTTCGGGCGCGGACGCGGTCATGTGGCGCGCGAGGTTGGGGCGGAGGACCGCGTCCGCCAACTCTGGACGCCGCAGGCAAACGCGACCGCGGCGGCGAGCAACGTGCCGCCCGCGAGCACGGCGTGCGTGTCCTCGGCGCGTTCGCCCTTGAGCGCGGCGCGCCAGGCGGGGCCGAATTCTGCTGAAAGACAAAAGCTCGATCAAGTTCGGGTACATGTACAACAACCAATATGTTCACCT
>DATGXO010000204.1:0-52243 GCA_035298965.1 Opitutaceae bacterium
GCTGCTGATCGGCACCTTCTTCGGCGTGTTCGCTGTGGCGCTCGATCCCGACGCCAAAGCGGTGCTCATGCCGTTCTCCCACCTCGAGGGCGATCCGCGCGAACGCGTCGCCGCCGAGGAACGCGGCGACAATCTCGACCGCCTCGGACAACAACGCGGCACGTTCGCGGGCTACCTGATGGTGCACAACACCCGCGTCACCCTGCTCTCGATGGCGCTCGGGCTCTCGGCGGGCGTGGGCACGTTGATGATCGTCTTCTCCAACGGCGTCATGCTCGGCGCCGTCGTGATCGATTACGTGTTGGCGGGCGAAAGCGTGTTCCTTCTCGGCTGGCTGCTGCCGCACGGCGTGATCGAACTGCCCGCGGTCTTGATCGGCAGCCAGGCGGGTTTCGTGCTCGCCCAGGCGATGCTCGGCCGCGGCGAACGTCGCCGACTCCGCGAACGCCTCCGCGCCGCCGCGCCGGATGTCGTCACGCTCTCGCTCGGGGCCGGCCTGCTGCTGGTGTGGGCGGGGTGCGTGGAATCGTTCCTCTCGCAATATCACGCGCCGGTCGTGCCGTACTGGGCCAAGATCGCCTTCGGCTGCGTCGAGGCCACGGCGCTCTGGTGGTGGCTCGCCCGCTCCGGTCGGCGGGACGAAGCCGCGACCGTACCGCAACCATGAACGCGAGTGCCTACCACGAGATCCGCCTGCGCACGCCGGAGGGCGTGTCGTTCTCGTTTCGACTCGCGAGTCCCGTGCTCCGCCTCGCCGCTCTCGCGATCGACACCGCCTGCATCGCCGCGGCGTGGAGCACGCTCTCGGTGCTCTTCAGCCTGCTCGGGATCGTGAGTCAGGACTTCGCGCGGGCCGCGGCGATCGTCGGCTATTTCCTCTTTTCCGAAGGCTGCCGTATCGCGATGGAGTGGCGCTGGCGCGGCCAGACGATCGGCAAACGCCTGCTCCACCTGCGCGTCGTCGACGAACGCGGTCTGCCGCTCACGTTCGCCCAAGTCACGCTGCGCAACCTGCTCCGCTTCATCGACGCGTTGCCCGTCGCGTACGCAATCGGTGGTGTCGCCGCGCTCGCCAGCTCCCGCGGCCAACGCCTCGGCGATCTCGCCGCCGGCACGCTCGTGATCTGGGAGCCGCTCGAGCCGATGCCCGACCTCGCCGCGCTCTGCGGCGAGAAATACAACTCGCTCCGCCGCCACGCCGCCGTGGTCGCGCGCCTGCGCCAGACGATCTCGCCGGCCGAGGCCCGCCTCGCGTGGCAGGCCCTCGCGCGCCGCGATGCGCTCGCGCCCGAGGCGCGCGTGGCGCTCTTCTCCGAACTCGCCGCGCAGTTCCTCACGCGCACCGCGATCCCGGACGAGTTGCGCGACGGACTCTCCGACGAGCAGTTTGTCCGCAACGTGATCGACGTGCTCTATTTCACCCGCGCCGAGGCGGCGCAGGCAGCGGCGCGCTGACGAGCCCAGCGCCGGCGTCGGGTGCGCGTCACGTCTTGCGCTCCTCGTCGTCGAGGTACTCCGGGTAGAGTTTCGCCATGCACTCCGGGCAGATGCCGTGGGAGAACGTCGCCTCCGAGTGTGCCGCGACGTAGGCCTCGACCTGTCGCCAGTAACCGGCGTCGTCACGCACGCGTTTGCAGCTGGCACAGATGGGCACGATGCCGCGCAACGTCTTGATCTGCGCGAGCGCCTCCTGCAATTCGCAGACCTTCGCGGCGAGACGGTCCTCGAGCTCGACAAACCGGCTGCCGACACCGACCCGCGCCAGCAGCTCGCGCGGATCGAAAGGTTTGGTGACATAGTCATCTGCGCCGGCGTGCAACGCCTCGGGCAGATCGCCCTTCGCGCACCGGGTGGTGAGCAGGATGAGGTACGTCGGTTGATCGGACGCGCGAGCGTGCACGCGTCGGCATATCTCCACGCCATCTACGCTGGGCATCATCCAGTCGAGAATCGCCAGGCGCGGCGGGTCCCGCTGCTGGAGGATGGCCCACGCTTCGGCGCCATCGGCGACCTCGAGTACTTCGTGATCGTTTTTGCGGAGCACAGTGGCGAGCACGGCGCGCGACGTGGGGTCGTCGTCGGCGATCAGGATGCGGATGGGTGGGTGCTTCATGCTTCCATGGCTTCTTTCAGCCGTTGGAATTGCTCCTGCAGTTCGGGAAAGAGTCGGACGAGTGCCGCGGCGTCCCGCTCGCGCACTGCGGCCTCCATGGCGACCGCCACGCTGCGCATCGCGTCGCCGCCCACATTGCCCGAAGCTCCCGCGACACGATGGGCCAGCGCACCGGCCCGCTCGATCTCACCGCGGGCGACGCTCTCGCCGAGCGCGGCGAGCTGAGTCGGCATATCGCCGAGGAATGTCTCCTGGATCAGGCCACGCAGGTTCTCGTCGTCCATCATGCGGGCGAGGAACGAGGCGCGATCGTAGACGATGGCAGTGCGGCGCGCGGGGGGCGGGGCGTCGGAAAGAGGTGGGCGAACAGCGACCGGCACAGCGGGCAACCACTTCGCGAGCACGGCGCCGAGTTCGACAGGCTCGACGGGCTTGGTGACGAAGTCGTTCATGCCGGCCGCGAGGCACGCCTCCTGATCGCGGGCGAGCGCGTGCGCCGTCATCGCGATCACCGGGATCCCGTGGTCGAGCACCGGCGAACCCGAGTCGCGGATCAGCCGTGTCGCGGTGAGCCCGTCCATCACCGGCATCTGCACATCCATCAACACCAGATCGTAAGGCACCGAAGCCAGCTGCTCGACGGCTTCCTGGCCGTTGGCGACGGTGTCGGTGCTCGCGCCCATTTTCTTGAGGATGCCGGCGGCGACGAGCTGGTTGGTCACGTTGTCGTCGACGAGGAGCAGCCTGGCATGGCGGGACAACTTCGGGAACATCGGCCGGCGCTCGCCCGCTTCCGCCGCCACCTGACGACCGGTCAGTACCGAGGAGAGCGACTCGAACAATTCCGACTGGCGCACGGGTTTGGTGAGGCACGCCGCAAAACCCACGTCGGCGATCTCTCGCGCGTCGACTCGTACCGCGAGCGACGGCATGAGCACCAGCACCGTCGAGGCGAGGCGCGGGTCGCCGCGGATCGCCGCACCCAACGCGAGTCCGTCCATCGCGGGCATGTCGAGGTCGAGCAGCGCCAAGCGGAACGGATCGCCGGCGCGGCACGCCTCACCGAGCACTTGGAGCGCGCTGGCGGCGTCGGCCGCCTCCGCGGGGCGCATGCCCCAGGCGCCGAGTTGGACGCGGAGGATTTCGCGATTGGTGGCGTTGTCGTCGACCACGAGCGCGCGCAGGCCGTGCAGATCCGCCGGCGCACGCGGTGGGACCGCCGCCTGCGGCGGGCGCAGCCCGAATGCCGCGGTGAACCAGAACTCCGAGCCCTCGCCCGGAGTGCTGCGCACGCCGATCTCGCCGCCCATCAGGCCGGCGAGCTGCTTGGAGATCGCGAGCCCCAGGCCGGTACCGCCGTATTTACGCGTCGTCGACGCGTCGACCTGCGTGAACTTCTGGAAGAGCAGCCCCTGTTTCTCCGGCGGGATGCCGATGCCGGTGTCGGTCACGCGGAAGCGGAGGCGGGCGGTGGCGGCGTCGGCGGAGTCGAGCTCGACGCGCACGCACACCTCGCCGCGTTGGGTGAACTTGAGCGCGTTACTCGTGAGATTCGTGAGCACCTGCCGCAGCCGGCCGGGATCGCCACGCAGCAGCGTCGGCACGGCGGGCGCCGCGGCGCAGATGAATTCCAGCCCTTTCTCCGCGGCTTTCACGGCGACGATCGTCGCGAAATCGTCGAGGACGGCGCGGAGATTGAAGTCGAGGTTCTCGAGCTCCAGGCGGCCGGCTTCGATCTTGGAGAAGTCGAGGATGTCGTTGATGAGCTGCAGCAGCACCTGGCCGCTGGTGCGCACGGTCTCGGCATAGTGCCGCTGGGTGGTGTCGAGCTCGGTGTCGAGCAGGAGACCGATCATCCCGATCACGCCGTTCATCGGCGTGCGGATCTCGTGGCTCATGTTCGCCAGGAACTCGCTCTTGGCGGCGTTGGCCTCCTCGGCGCGGCGGGTCGCGGCGGAGAGTTCACGGTTCGCGGCACGGAGGGCTTCTTCGGCCGCCTTGCGGCGGGTCACATCACGCGCGGCGGCATAGACGCGCCGGCCGACGGGTTTCGAGCGCCATTCGATCCAAGCGTAGGTCCCGTCCTTGCGCCGGTAGCGGTTTTCGAAGCTCTTCACCTCGCCGGAGCTCGCCAGCACGGAGATCGCAGCGAGCGTGGCATCGACATCCTCCGGATGCACAAAGTCGAGGAAGAGTCGGCCCTCCAGCTCCGCCATCGGATAGCCGAGGATCTTCTCCCATTCCGGATTGAGCCGGAGGAAATGCCCGCCGGTATCGGCGATGCAGAGCAGGTCGAGGCTGTTGGTGAAATACTGGTCGAGCTCGGCCTGCTTCTCCTGCAACAGGTCCTCGGCCTGTTTGCGCGCGGTGATGTCGATGACGAGCGTGAGGAGGTACTGCCGGCCTTGGCTGCTGATCACCTCCGCCGAAAAGAGACCGTGCAGGATCGAGCCGTCTTTCCGGATCACTTCAACTTCGAGATCGGTGATCCGCTCACCGGTCTGGACGAGCGCGGCGACGCGGCGCTGGGCCTCGGGAGCGAACAGCCCTAGCTCGGCGGCCGTGCGTCCGACGACCTCCGCCCGCGTGTATCCGAGTTTAGTGAGGAGCACATCGTTCACGTCGACAAAGCGGCGCTCCGGGAGCGCCGAGATCGCCATGAGCGCGGGGTTGTTGCGGAACAGCCGCTCGAAGCGTTGCTGCGCCTCCTGCTCGGCGGAGAGATCCTTGCTCACGCCGAAGACGCAGTCCTCGCCGTTCCATTTGCCGAACCAGGCGCGGGTCTCGACCGCCACGAGGGTGCCGTCCTTCGCTGCCAGCGGAAGCGGACAGGTGGAACGTTCGCCCCGGAGAATCGCCGACAGGATCGCTTCCGCTTCGGCGCGACGGTCGGCCGGATGGAGATCGAGCACCTGCATCTGCGTGAGATCGTCCGCGGTGTAGCCGAGCTTCCGCTCGACTTCGTGGTTCGCGAACACGATGCCCCCATCGGGGCGCGCCACGACAATCAGGTCGCCGATCGTCTCGAAAAAGGTGCGGAAGTTCCGCTCGCTCTCGCGCAACGCCGCCTCGGCCTCCGTGCGCGCCGTGATGTCGCGGCTGATCCCGAGCACACCAATGAGCTCCCCGTCGGCCGACCAATAGGGCGTCTTGAACGTCTCTAACAATTGGCGACGTCCGTCGGGATAGGTGACCCACTCCTCGACGCGCTGCGGCTGGCGGGTTTGGGCCAGGCGTTCGTCCTGCTCACGGAAAATGGCGGCCCACGCCTGCGGGAAGACCTCGCGATCGGTGCGGCCCACGATCTCCTCGCGCGGCCGGCCAGCGAGGGCCGCGAAGGGCGGATTGCAGCCGAGGTATGCGCCGGCGAGATCCTTGAAGAACACGAGTTCGGGGATCGAATCGACCAGCGACTTGATGAGGTTCTCCTGCCGCCGGAGTTGCGCGCTCGCCAGCTTGGCCGCGGTGATGTCGTCTTTCACGGCCACATAGTGCGTGGTGCGTCCGTCGGCACCGATCACCGGCGAGATCACCGCCTGCTCGACGAAGACCTCGCCGCTCTTCTTCCGGTTGATCAGCTCGCCACGCCATACGCGGCCGGCGAGGATCGTCCGCCACAGGTCCTCATAGACGGCGGCGGGTGTCTCGCCGGATTTCAGGAAACGCGTGTTTCGTCCGCGGGCCTCCTCCAGACTGTAGCCGGTCACCGTCGTGAACCGCGGGTTCGCGTACTCGATGTGACCGGCGAGATCCGTGATCACGATTGAGGACTGGCTCTGCTCGATCGCCATCGAGAGCTTGCGCAGCTCCGCCTCGGCTCGCTTGCGCTCGGTGATGTCGACGAACGCCACCACCGCGCCGGCGAGGCGTCCGTCCTCGATCTGCGGCGACGACCAGTATTCCGCCGGGAAGCTTGTGCCGTCCGCCCGCCAGAGCGGCTCGTCTGTGAGATGCAACGCCTCGCCCTCGCGAAACGCCCGCGCCAGCCGGCAATCCTCTCCGGCGCCGCAGCGACCGTCCTCCGCCGTCGGATGGATCAGCTCGTGCATCTTGCGCCCCACCAACGCCGCCTGCTCGTGGTAACCGAGCATCCGCACGCAAGCGGGGTTCGCGAAGGTGCATCTGCCATCGAGATCTACTCCGAAGATCGCCTCCGCCGCGGAGTTGAGCAGCAGGCGGACCTGCGCCTCGCGATGCTTCAATTCGGCGGCGGCGCATTTGCGCTCGGTGATATCGAACACGATCGAGTGCACGACCGTGCGCGCGCCCAACCAGATGCGCGTGCTGAAAACCTCCACGTCGCGCACGGTGCCGTCGGCGCGGCGATGCTTTGATTCGCCACTAGCGCCGCGATCCGCCGGAATCCCCGCGAACCGGCTGAGTACCGTTTCCCTCGGGCATCGGTCGATGTCGGTCAGGCGCAGCTTCAGCAGTTGCTCACGCCCCCAGCCATAGAAGCGCACCGCCGCGTCGTTTGCATCCACCACGCGACCGTCTGCCGGATCGAACAGGAGCATCGCTGCGGAGTTTTCGCTGAACTGCCGCCGGTAAGAGGCCTCGCTTGCACTGAGTTCGCGCGTCAACCGCTCGGCGATTCGATGCGCCTCGGCGCGCGTGCCGAGTAACGAGCGGATCAGTCCGAACAACAGCAGCGTGGTCAGGCAGCCGCCCGCGACCACCAGCCACACCTGGCCGTATGCCGGCGCAGTCGGCGACATACCGGCTCTCTGGATGCGCAGCGTCCAGCGACGCCCGGCAAACTCGACCGGCACCAGCCGCACCAGCCGATCGGCCTGCGGTCCCGTGGCGTTCCCCACACCGGCACTCGCGTAGAGCAGCGTCTCCGGGCGCACGTCCGCCGTGTCATAAACCTCGAGCTGGATGCCGCGTTGCGCGCCGATCTCCTCCCAGCCGCGCAGCGTGCCGTGCATCAAGTCGTGCATGCGATAGGGGCTGTAGATCCAGCCCAGCAAAGCGGCGCGCCGCTGCTCGACCGTGTCCGTCGGCCGTCCGCGGCGGTACACTGGCAGGTACATCAGAGTACCGGCCTGCACGTCCTCGGTCGTTTCCTGCACGAGCACCACGCGGCCAGTCAGCGCCGCCGTGTTCCCATCGCGCGACCGTTCCATCGCCTGCCGACGCACCGGCTCCGCCCACATGTCGAAACCGAACGCCCGCATGTTCCGCCCCGCAGCCGGCTCAAGGTACAGGATCGGTGTGTAGAGCTCGCGCCCGCCGTCGGGCTTCACCTCATAATCGGGGAAACCCGCTGCGCGCACGGAGCGGATATGCTCGGCCAGCGCCGCCCCTGGGACCAACGCCGTAAACCCGATACCCTGCACGCCCGGCAGCGATTTCTCCATATCGAGACCACAGGCGAACTCGCGCCAGGTCTCACGGGTGACCTCATCGGAGGCGGCAAACAGCGCCGCGCCGCTTTGCAGCATCTGGGCGCAGGCGGCCAGACGCGCTTCGACATTCAGCCGGATCTCGTTGCTCGCAAAATCGAGGTCGCGCTCCGCCGCGCGCTCCACCGCCGTCCTGCTCAGGATCGCGGCGTAGCTCGTGATCACGAGGCCGGCGAATAACACGGCCCATGCGCACCACAATCCGGCGACCGCTGCGCGACGCCCCTCGACGGATTCCGATCTGTGCTCGGCGGCGTTCACGGTAATCCACGCGCGCTCTCCGTGAGGAGCCGCACGCCCATCCTGGACGCGATCACGCCATCTCCGCGGGTGCAGGCGGCGCGACGCACCGACAGCGTTGGGTGGGACCGATCGCTCCCGTTCTGGGCGACAGTCCGGGCAACGCACGAGGTACCATCCGTGGGCGGATGGGCGACTCCTAGTGGCATGCGCGACACACCCACGTATCGGCACAAACAGCGTTTCCCTTGATCGTTACAGTCCGTCGCAATCGTAGCCGGACCCGAAAACCGAGTCTCGCGACCGCGTCGCAAGTCCCGCCCACCTACGCCATTCCCTGCATCGCGGCCTCGACGAGCGGGCGATCCGTGCGCCGCAACGCGCGCGCCACCGCGCCGCGGGTTGCCTTGGCCGTCAGCGACACGGCTTCCTCGGGCGGCCGCGCGTTCAGTTCCGAGTCAAAGGGCTCGGCCGTGATCGGCCCGTAGTAGCCGACATCCGCCAACGCGTGGATGAATCCGTCGAGGTCCAGCACGCCCGTCGAGCCCGGCAGCTTGCGGCGGAAATCCTGCAACTCGCTCCGCGCGATGCCCAGCGGCGCATCGTCTACGTGCACGTTCACAATCTGTTCGCTCTGGAGCGCCGCGATCTCCGCGACCGTCCCACCCGCACAATGCCAGTGCCAGCTGTCGAGCAGCAGCCCGCAATTCGGCGCGATCGCACGCCCCAGCTCGAGCGCTCCGGCAAGCGTGTGGATGAAGGAATGTTTGAACGCACGTCGCGCCGTCTCCGGTCCCACAAACTCAAGCCCGAGACGGATGCCGTAGTCCGCCAACAGCCGCGCCACGGGCCGAAACCGCACCAGGTGATGCTCGAAATTGACGGCGTAGCCGCGGTCGTCGTCGCCGGGCAGGATCCACATGAACGCCCGCCGCGCGCCCACCGCCGCCGCGCTCGGAAGCAACGTCGGCAGTTTTTTCAGCCACGCCTGCCACTCCTCCTCATCCACCGCATACGGCACGAACGGCAGACACCACGCACCGATCCGCAGTCCGCGCCCTAGAAACGACTCCCGCACACGCTGCGCCCCCAGCTGCGAGACCGCCGCGTGCAACGAGTCGATCGCCGGATCGAATCCGCCAAACCCGTGGCGCTCCGCCAGCGCGAGTCCCTCCTCGAGCGACACATCAAGGCCGAGGTGAGCGGGATTGAACGAGGCAAACATGGCGGGCGACGGTGGCGCGCGGAACATGCCGCCGCCCCCGTCTGCGTCAACGCGCCCGCCCGAGTTTGGCGGAGCGCCCCGACGGCGCGCTCCGGCCGTTCCCTACTGGCCCTCGCTGTACCGGTAGCTGACAGGAAAAACGAGAAACGTGGGCACTGCCGCACCGTCGAGCTTCGCGGGAGAGAACTTCATCGCCCGCACTTGCCGCTCCGCGGGCTCTTCCAACACCGGGCAATCGGAGGACATGATGCAGGTCGCCAGCACGGCGCCCTTCGCTGAGAGGACGACCCCAACCTGCAGCCCGAGTTTATCCCCGATCGATGCCGTCCGCGGCCGTCCAGCACGCGCGCTGATGCGCCCCGGTCTCCCGACGCGCCGAAGCGCGGCTCAGCCCTTCAGGCTGCCCTTCGTGCTGGGAACTTTGCCGGCGTGGCGCGGGTCGATCTTGCAGCACTCGTCGAGCGCGCGGCCGAGCCCCTTGAAGAGCGCTTCGGCGATGTGGTGCGGCTCCTCGCCATACTCGATCGCCGCGTGGACGTTGGCGCCGATCGCGTTGGTGAACGACCGGAAGAACTCCTTCACGAGGATGAGATTGAAGTCGCGGACGAACGGATGCGCGCACTCGGCCTTGTAGACCAGCACCGCCCGCCCGCTCAGGTCGACGACGACGCGCGCCAGCGTCTCGTCCATCGGCAGCAGGAAAAAGCCGTAGCGGCGGATGCCGGCCTTGTCGCCGAGCGCCTCGGCGAACGCTTGGCCGAGCACGATGCCGACATCCTCCACCGTGTGGTGGTAGTCGACCTCGATGTCGCCCTTCGCGCGCACCTGCAGGTCGAACGACCCATGCCGCGCAAACAGCGTGAGCATGTGATCGAAGAACGGAATCCCGGTCTCGATCTTCGACTCGCCCGTGCCGTCGATCGTGAGCGTCAGCTCGATGTCGGTTTCGCGGGTGCGGCGCTGGACGGTGGCGGTGCGTTGTGAAGCCATGTGTCGATGGTTTGGAGGAGCGTGTTCATCTCCTCGTCGGTGCCGATGCTGATTCGCGCAAAATTCGCGGTCAAGGGGTGACTCGGGAAGCAGCGCACGAGGATCTTGTTGGCGCAAAGGAACGCGTAGAATGCCTTCGCGACGTCGGGCCCGGCGCGCCCGGCGGCGTCGCGCGGTTCGGCGAAGACGAAGTTCGTCTGCGTCGGGTACACGAACCAGCCGAGTCGCTCCGTCAGCTCGCGGCGGAAGCGGTCGCGTGTGGCGCGGATCTTCGCCACGAGCCCGTCGTAGTACGCCACGTCTTCGAACGCCGCCAGCGCGGCAGTCTGCGCGAGCCGGGAGACGTTGTAGCTGTCGCGCACGCGGTCGAGCAGGTCGACGACCTCCGCGTGGGCGAGCGCGTAGCCGATGCGCTGGCCGGCGAGGCAGTACGCCTTGGAGAACGAGCGTGTGACGCAGAGATTCGGGAACTCGCGCACCCAGCCGGCGATGTTCGTTTCGGCGAATGGTGCGTAAGTCTCGTCGGCCACGACGAGCCCGCGAAAGCCGCCGATCACCGTCCGCAGATCCGCCTCGGGGAAACCGACACCTGTCGGCGCATTCGGCGTCGTCAGAAACAGGATCGGCGCGTCCGACTGCACAAGGGCGTCGACCGGCAGTCGCATCTCGCGGGTGAACGCGACCTCCTGCACCGGCGCGCCCTCGAGACCGATCAACACCGGATAAAGCGAGTAGCTCGGCACCGTCCATGCGCCGGCGACCTCGGGGCCGCAGAACACGCGCACGAGGAGATTGAGGATGTCGTCGCCGCCGTTGCCGATGCAGACGTTTTCCGCTGCGAGCCCGTGCCGCTTCGCCACCGCCGTGCGCAACGGCGCGCTGGTCGGATTCGGGTAGAGCCGCAGCGAGGCACCATCGGCGCCGATCTCGCGGCGCAGCGCCTCGACCACGCGCGGGCTCGGCGGGTAGGCGTTTTCGTTGGTGTTGAGCTTGATCCAGCCCGGCTCCTGCGGCTGCAGGCCCGGCACATAGGCGTGCAGCGCACGGATGTGCGGCCGGGCGCGTTGGACGATGGGATTGGCGGACATTTTCTGCCGGAGACAAACGGCACATTTTCGCCCCCGCAACGGGCAAGTGCGCGCCGCCCGACGGCCCGGCACGACGCAGCCTCCCGCGAAAACCCGCTTTGCGTTCGCCGGCCCTTTTGCGGTTAATCCACGCGCCCGTCCGCCACCCACCGCCGCCATGGATTTCGCCACGCAGTTTCAACAATTTCGCCTCGAGGCCGAGCAAGCGCTCGACCGTCACGTGCCCGCCGCGTCGACACGCCCCGCCCGTCTGCACGCCGCGATGCGCTACAGCCTCGAGGCCGGCGGCAAACGCATTCGCCCGATCCTCGTCCTGGCCGCGGCCGAGCTTTTCGGAAAGCGCGCCGATGCCGGTGCGGCCGCCGCCGCAGTCGAGTGCGTGCACACCTATTCGCTCATTCACGATGACCTCCCCGCGCTCGACAACGACGACCTGCGCCGCGGCCGGCCGACGTGCCACCGGGCCTTCGACGAGCCTACCGCGATCCTCGCCGGCGACGCGCTCCTCACGCACGCGTTTGCACTGCTCGCCACTCACTACGCCGAGCGCCCCACCCTCGCCGCGGCGCTCGTGCGCGAACTCGGCCACGCCGCTGGCAGCACCGAACTCATCGGCGGCCAGATGGAGGACATCGAAGCGGAGAAGACGCCCGCCACGCGCGATCAGGTGGAGTTCATCCACAACGGCAAGACTGCGGCGATGATCGCAGTTAGCCTCGCGTTCGGCGGCCTGATCGGCGGCGCCGACACAGCACAGCTCGACGCCCTGCGCCGGCTCGGACGCGAGGTCGGGCTCGCGTTCCAAGTGATCGACGACGTGCTCGACGCCACCGCCACCTCCGCCGAACTGGGCAAAACCGCGGGCAAAGACGCGAAGGCGGAGAAGGCCACGATGGTCCGGGTACTCGGGCTCAATGGCGCACGCGAACGCGCCGCCCGCCACACTGCCGCCGCGCTGGCGGAACTGGCAAAACTGCCGGGCAACACCGCCTTCCTGCGCGCACTCGTCGAATCGCTCCTGCACCGGGGAAAATGATACGGGAGAGCGCGCCGGATGGTGTGCAACCAAGCCGGCGCGAGAATAGCCGGCTCCAGCCGCGCGTGGGCACGCGGCGACGCCGAATGCGATAGGAAAGCGTGTTTGTGAGAGGGTCAGGTGCCTGGCGACGCACAGCCCGGGTTTGCTGGCACGAGAAGAAACGTTGGTGCGAAACCCCGGGGCAACGGACCGCCCGCTCGCGTTGTTGCGCAGCCGATGTCGAAGCCACGAACACCGACCACCCGGACGAACCGCAGCTTAACGATTAAGCGCGAACTCCCAACGATCGGGCTAAACGCGTGTCCACATGTGCCGAACAAGGACGCGCTCCCGGGGCGGGTGCTGTCGTAGTGCCTGCCTCAGGCAGCCCGCCCGAATCAATCAAACTACTCCATGTTCACTTCCCTGCTCTCCCTCCAGTCCTGGCGTCGGCTCTCGATCGCCCAGCGCATCGCGGCGGCACTCGCCACCGTCGTCCTGATCACGATCGCCCTGACGGTCATCGTCTGGCGTCTCGGAAGCGGGGCCCAGGACCACAGCGTGTTGATCAGCACAGACTGCGTGCCCGGCACCGTCCGAATTTCGGAGGCGATGGTGCAGACGTTGCGCTCGCACCTGCGGGTCGTCGCCGCGCGATCCGCCCGCGACAACAACCAATACTCGGAGCACGTCCGGAAATCCGATGCCAACCTGAGCGAAGCCGACACCGCGCTGTCCGCCTATGAAGCGACGATCACGCTTGAAGTTGACCGGCGCCAGTTCGCCGACCTCAACGCGAAGAAAGCCCGCTATCTCGGGCTTCGGGCGCAGTACCTCGGGTCGATCAACTCGAACCGGTTGACGGATGCCGACGCGCTCCAAGGCGAGTTGGAGAACGCGTTTTCCGACTACCGTTACTGCTACGACGGGCTCTTCAAATGGAACGCGGACCGCGCGATCGGCTTCGCCAACGAAATCGCCGCCGATCTCTCCACGATACAGACATGGTTGGGCTCGGGCACGGTCGTCTCCGCGGCCGTGTCGGTCGCACTCGGCTTCGGAATCGTCTTGTGGGTGAATCGCGCGCTTCGCCGCGTGGCGTCCTCGCTCCACGAAGGTGCGGTCGCCACCTCGGCCGCCGCGCAACAGGTCGCCGCCTCCAGCCAAGGGCTGGCCTCGGGCACCGAGGAACAGTCCCACTCCCTCGACGAGGCAAGCACGACGGTGGCCGAACTCCTGCGCGCGGAGCAGGCCAACGCCGCCAACAGCCGGACCGCCCGCGAATCCGCTGGTCAAGCACGCACACTGCTTGAAAGCGGCTCGGAGGACATGCGTCGCCTCCGCGATGCGATGGCCGCCGCGCAGAAATCCGCCGCCGAGACCGCGGCGATCATCAAGACCATCGACGAGATCGCGTTTCAGACGAACATCCTCGCCCTGAACGCCGCGGTCGAAGCCGCGCGGGCCGGTGAAGCCGGCGCCGGTTTCGCCGTCGTCGCCGACGAGGTGCGCAATCTCGCCCAACGCGCCGCCCACGCCGCCAAGGAAACCGCCCATAAGCTCGAGGAGTCCAACTCGCGGACACACCAGGGGGCGGCGCTCTCCGCCACCGCCTCCGAGAAGCTCGACACCATCCTCGCCAAGACACGCCATCTCGACGAGGTCGTGACCGGAATAGCCAGCACCGCCGATCAGCTCGACGGTCGCGCCAACGCCGCCTCGTCGGCACTCACCGAGATCGGTCGTGTCACGCACAGCAACGCCGCTTCGGCCGAGGAATGCGCCGCTTCGGCCGAGGAGCTCAGCGCACAGGCCGAGATGCTATTCAAACACGTGCTCGATCTCACGAAGCTCGTCGAAGGCGAGCGAAACCAAGGGCGCGAGCTGCGCGAGTTCGCCGTCCGCGAGCAGGCCGCCCTGGCCAAGCGGCGCGGGCTGGAGCCGGCCCTGCGCGGCTGACTCGCGTGGCGCCACGCCGCCGCAACTTCAGACCGGCGGCGTTACGCCGTCGCAACACGTGGCGCGGCAGGCGGACAGGGATCGCCCAACGAGCGACGAAGCGCCGCTCGCCTGTTGCCGCACGCTCGCGCCCTCGCGCCACGCTCCGAGCACCAACCGTTTCGAAGGCGCGGTCGGCGCACCCAGTTCTCGCGCGCGAATCTTCTGGTCCAGCCAGTCGATCGCCATGGCGCCGATTTCGGCCGGCCGCTCCTCCCAACCGGAAAAACTCGAACCCGGCCCACACGCCAACACCGCCACGCCAGTGGTTCCGAGCGGGCCCGGCGGCAGCGTCGCCAGAGCTGCCTTGGCCCCGGCTTCGCAACTGAACACGAGCGCGTCCGGACGTTCTTGCGCGAACCATTGGGCGAACCGTCCACAGAACGGCCGCGGTGAGACTTGGCGTGAGCGGGCGCAGCGCGCCTCTGCGCCCGACAGACCACAATGGTAGAAAGGTTCGATCGTAGCGACGGGAAGGTGCAGCGGCGCACTGGCCACCGCGCCGGTGACGCGGTAATTCACGAGTTCGTCGAATCTCCGGTCGATCACCGCACCGATCCGCCGGTAACCGCGCGCCGCGAGCTCCGCGTAAACACCGTGGACACCCGCGAACCAGTGCGAGGCCACCCGGTCGAAATTCGGCGTGTGCACGGCATAGCCGCAGGCCACGACGGCCAGGCGGTTCCATTCGAGGAACTCCACCGCGTTCCACGGAGTGGCCAACGGCAGGAGGAGCACGCCCTCGATCCCGCAATGGAACAGTTTCCGCCTGAGTCTCGCTCCGTCGGCTTTCCGACGGTCGAGCAGTTCCAAGGCGAAACCGTAGCCCAAGCGGTCGGCCCGCTCCCGCGCCGCGGCGACCAACGTCTCGACGTAGGGCGACCGGAACGATTCCGGATCGGTTAGCGCGCACACGGTTGACTGGTACGTCGCCCTGCCACCCTTACGCAGCAAGGCCATCGCACGCCGCAGGTGCGGATCAGGCCGGTAGCCGAGTTGCTCCGCCACGCGCCGTACGCGCGCCTGCATCGCCGCCGAGATGCGCGGGTGCTGACGAAGGGCCATGGAAACCGTCGCCGCAGACACCCCGAGCGCCTTCGCGATGGTGCTCATCGTCGGCCGGTCCTCGCGTGGCAACGGTTCGGTGGCCAACAGGGGCGGCGGTATTCGGTCCGCCAAGTCAGTGACGTCCACCAATGTCGCCGCCGCGGCGATGATCGTGCCATCGGCATCGTGCAACGGCATCGCGCTCACCGACAGCCAGCGCTGTCCCTCGGAAGGCGAAGTGACCCCGAGCAGCACCCGCTGACGCGCCTTGCCGTCGCGGATCGTCCGCAAAGAGGGAATGTGCTCCAGCGGCAAGTCGCGTCCCTGTTCGTCCACCAGGCGCCAGCGAGGGTCGTACGCCTCCTCGCCGCGCAGCTGCGTGGCGCTCAGCCCGAGAAGGCGTTCCGCGGCGGAGTTGTGGGCCAAGATCCGCCCATCGTTCGCACGCACGACGACGCCCTCCGCGATGGCCTCGAAGACGCGGCCGAACTGGGTGTCGCTGCCCGACGCAATCCCCGCCGCCGATTCGGGCACAAACAACCGATAGATCGCGTCAACGGACTCCAGCAGCCGCACGAGTTTGGGAGAAAGCCGCGGCGCCGCCCCCAGATGCTCCTCGATCTGTCGGTGAAGTTGGCCGTGCGTTTTCATCCTGCGTGCGACCCGAGCACAGGCATGCTCCGGCGATCGGACGCGTGGAGACACGCAGCCGTTACAACCGGAGCAGCAAGGTGGGCAATCGAGTCCCTACGCGCTGGCGCACTACGTGCCAACTCCGTAGCTGCTTAACGATTAAGCGTAGAGGCGGCCGGCTCCGGAAACAAAACGGCCGCGGATCCTAAGGTCCGCGGCCGGAGAGGAATGAACTTTCGGCTGGCTCAGGCCTTGGCGGTGCTGCCGGCCTTCACGAGCTCGAGGAAGGACGGGGCCTGAAGGGCGGCGCCGCCGATGAGGCCGCCGTCGATGTCCTCCTGCTTGAGGAGCTCGGGGGCGTTGTCGGGCTTCATCGAGCCGCCGTAGAGGATACGGACGCGTTGCGCGGCCTCGCCATATTTCTCGACGAGGAGCTTGCGGATGAACGCATGCACTTCCTGCGCCTGCGCGGTCGTGGCGACCTTGCCGGTGCCGATCGCCCAGACGGGTTCGTAGGCGATCACCACATCGGCGATCTGCTCCTTCGCCACGCCTTCGAGGCCGGCGATGGTCTGCGTGCGCACGACGTCGAACGCCTTGCCGGCCTCGCGCTCCTGCAACGTCTCACCGACGCAGAGGATGGGCTTGAGCTGGGCCTTGAGGGCGGCGACGACCTTCTTGTTGATGAACGCGTCGTTCTCGCCGAAGTAGGTGCGGCGTTCGCTGTGACCGAGGATCACATACGAGCAGAAGAGCGAGCGGAGCATGCCGGCGGAGATTTCGCCGGTGTAGGCGCCGGAGGCCTCCGGGTGCATGTTCTGCGCGCCGAGCTTGATGTCGGAGCCTTCGAGCACTTTCGAGACGGACTCGAGGGCGGTGAACGTGGGGCAAACGACGATCTCGACGGCGGTGGACTTGCCGGCGGCAGCGACGATGGCCTTGGCCAGGTCGGCGCCCTCGGCGGCCGTCTTGTTCATCTTCCAGTTGCCTGCGATGAGGATTTTGCGAGCCATAGTAGAATAGGTGATGGGTGTTTGGTGAGAGGCAATGGGTGTCGGTCACGGAGTCGGGATCCCGGGTCGCCCCAGCACCCATGGCCCATGACCGATCACCTGCTGCGCGTTCAGCCTTCGAGCGCCGCGACGCCGGGGAGGACCTTGCCTTCGAGGAGCTCGAGGCTGGCGCCGCCGCCGGTGGAGCAGTGCGTGACGACCTTCGCGACCTTGAACTTCTTGGCCGCGGTGGCGGTGTCGCCGCCGCCGACGACGGTGACCGCGCCGTTGACCGTGGCGAGGGCGATGGCATCGGCCATGACCTTGGTGCCGGCGGCGAAACGGTCGTCCTCGAACACTCCGGCGGGACCGTTCCAGATGATCGTCTTCGACTCCATGATCGCCTGACGGAACATCGCGCAGGTCTGCGGGCCGACATCGAGGCCCATCCAGCCGTCGGGGATGCCGGGCTGGTCGTTATCAAGCTCGATCTTGACCGGGGTGTCCGGCGTCTTCGGGAAAGCATCACCGCAGACGTGGTCGATCGGCAGGAGGATCTTCACGCCGCGCTCCTTGGCCTTGGCCATGAGCTCGGGGACGAGCTTCGCGCCCTCGGCGTCGAAGAGGCTGTTGCCGATGTGCATGTCGAGCAGGACCTTCTTGAAGGTGTAGCTCATGCCGCCGCCGATGATGATCTTGTCGGCCTTCTCGATGAGATTCTTGATGAGCGGAATCTTGTCGGCGATCTTGGCGCCGCCGAGGATGGCCAGCAGCGGGCGTTTCGGTTCGTCGATGACCTTGGCGAAGGCGTTGAGCTCGGCCTCCATGAGGAAGCCGGCGGCCTTCTGCTGGAGGGCGACGCCCACCATCGAGGAGTGCGCGCGGTGCGCGGTGCCGAAGGCGTCGTTGACGTAGACATCGGCGAGCTTCGTGAGCGAGGCGCGGAAGGCCTCGACGTTCTTCGGATCGGCCTTGATGGACTTCTCGGTGCCGTCGGCCTGCTTCTCCTTCACCTTGCCCTCTTCCTCGATGTGGAAGCGGAGGTTCTCGAGGAGGACGACCTCGCCGGCCTTGAGTGCGGCGCAGGCGGCCTCGGTGGCGGCGCCGACGCAGTCGGGAAGGAACGTCACCGGTTTCTCGAGGAGCTTGGCGAGCTCGTCGGCGACGGGCTTGAGCGAGAACTTCGCGTTGACCTTGCCGTCCGGGCGGCCGAGGTGGCTGGCGAGGACGACCGAGGCGCCCTTCTCGAGCGCGTACTTGATGGTCGGGAGGGCCGCGACGATGCGGGCGTTGTTGGTGATGGCACCAGTGGCCTTGTCCTGCGGGACGTTGAAGTCCACGCGGATGAAGACGCGTTTGCCGGCGAGGTCGAGGTCGCGGATGGATTTGAACTTTGCCATAAACTGAAGGGAGTGCGGACGGGGAAACGGCGGACGGACTGGCGAGCGGTAGCGGAGCAAAAGACAGAAGGGCTGAAGCTGAGTCGAGTCAGCGTTCAGCCCTTCGCTAAGACGTAACGTGTTTGGAGAAAGCGACGAAGCTCAGAGCTTCGCGGCGATCTTCTTGGTCAGCTCGACGACGCGGTTGGAATAGCCCCACTCGTTGTCGTACCAGCTGATGAGCTTGAAGAAGTTCTTGTTGAGCTCGATCGAGGAACCGGCGTCGAAGATCGAGGAGCGCTTGTCGTGGATGAAGTCCGTGGAGACGACTTCGTCCTCGGTGTAGCCGAGGATGCCGCTCAGGTAGGTCTCGGACGCCTTCTTGAGGGCGGCCTTGATCTCGACGAGCGAGGTGTCCTTGGTGGTCTTGAAGGTCAGGTCGACGACCGAGACGGTCGGGACCGGCACGCGGAGGGCCATGCCGGTGAGCTTGCCTTTGACCTCGGGGCAAACGAGCGCGACGGCCTTGGCGGCACCCGTCGAAGACGGGATGATGTTCTGGGCAGCGGTACGGCCACCCTTCCAGTCCTTCTTGGAGGGACCGTCGACGGTCTTCTGGGTGGCGGTGTAGGCGTGGACCGTGGTCATGAGACCCTCGGCGATGCCGAAGCCTTCCTTGAGGAGGACGTGGACGATCGGGGCCAAGCAGTTCGTCGTGCAGGAAGCGTTGGAGACGATGTTGTGCGCGGCGGCGTCGTACTTCTCGTCGTTCACACCGAGGACCACGGTGATGTCCTCACCCTTGGCCGGAGCGGAGATGATGACCTTCTTGGCGCCGGCGACGATGTGGCCCTTGGCCTTCTCGGCGTCGGTGAAGAGACCGGTCGACTCGATGACGACCTGCACCCCGAGCTTGGCCCAGGGAAGTTCGGCGGGCGACTTGGCGCTCACGACGAGGATGTCCTTGCCGTTGACCACGAGGACATCGTCCTCGGCCTTGTCGGCGGCGGACTTCTTGGAGGCGACGGTGCCGTTGAACTTACCCTGCGTGGAGTCGTACTTCAGCAGGTAGGCCAGGTTGTCGGCCGGGACGATGTCGCCGACGGCGACGACGTCGAACGTCGTACCGAGCAGGCCCTGCTCAACGAGGGCGCGGAACACGAGGCGGCCGATGCGGCCGAAACCGTTGATAGCAACTTTGACTGCCATATTTATCTCCGTGGAGGTTGGTTTACTGGATGGAATTGAAGCGGCAGGCGTCCGCTTCGGCGATCACCGCCGTGGCGCACACGCACCGGAGCCGGGCAGGACACCGGACGAAGGCTCGCTTGGCAAGAGGGATGATGAACCCGCCAAGAAATGCGCGAAACAGGCCAATACCTGCGGATGGGGCCCGCGGGAGCCGCCGAGCTCGTCTCTCACTCCACCACCCGCGGATCGACGACCCGGCCCATGAACAGAATCACACCTGTCTGCGTCTCGCGGATAAGGAAGAGGAACGGATGGTCGACTTTGAAGGGGATGGGCGTGGGGAGCTTGGGCTCAGCGCCGCCGAAGGCCGCCATCATCACGACACTTGCCGCCGCTGCCTCCGTCCCCTCCTCGTCCACCTCGATCACTGCCTGCTGCAAAACGGCTCCGACCGACAGACCGGGCTCCTCGACGATGCGCAAGAAATCGGCACTCGCGGAATCAAACGCCGCCGCAACGCCGAATCGTCTCAGTGATGCAGCGCAATCCGGCTGCGTGGTGGTTTTGAACCTCGGCAACTCAAGAGCGAGGTACTGCTGCTTCGCCTCTTCCAACCGTTCGGTCCACTTCTCCAGCCGCGCCGGGTCCAGCGAGCGTTCGAGTTCGCCGAGTCCGTCAGGCTTCTTCGGCAACGCGATGACCATCTCGAAATCGCCGGCGTAGGGAAGCCGCAGCAAGCGGCATCCGTCGGAGACAGCGAACTGAAACCAAGCCGTCTGCCTCATCGTCGGCACTTTGACCTGCGTGCCGTCCGCCAACCTGAACCGCGCGGGCTTCGTCGCCTCCGGCGCAAACTCGCTCTGCCACGCCGATTTGAAATGCACTGCGTTGCAGAGCGTCAGCCGGGCCTGTTCGCTGAAGCTCGACGCATCCACCAACTTCGGAATCAGGCCCGCGGTCTTCGCATCGATCCACCGGTTGATCCGGTCGGCCGCGGCAGCTGGCAGCGCGTAGTCGAGCGGCGTCACCTCAGCGGCGAACTGCCGGTGCGCCACGTCGAGGAATTCCGGTTTCAGCACGTACCCCTGTTGCAGCCAGAGAGAATTCGCGACGGTGAGCACCGCCACGTCGTCACGGGTCGCGCGCGCGAATGATTCCGCGATCCCCTCGTACCCGGCCGCCACCTGCTCCCGCGGAAGGTCGAGCCGCAGCGCCTGCCAGAGTTCCTTCTCGGTCTGCCCGCGTGCGCCGGTGGCCGTGAGCGCGAGCACGCTCGACAAGCTGAACGGCGAGAACACCAAACTCCCCTTCTCCTGCTGCGCGAACTCGTGATACAGCGCCACGCCGAAGGCGTTGTTCGCCTCCGTCACCTGTCGCATCGCGGCAACCTCGTCTACCGTCTCCGCCGCCTGCGGCTGCGCACCGAGCGCGACGCAGACCGAGAGATACGAGACGAGCGGAAGCAATCTGGAGTAGAAGCGCATAGCTACACAGGGTAACCAATTCGTAGGCACAGCCGCCTTTCGCGGGAAGCCCGATTTTGGGCAACGATTCCGCTCTCCCGCTCTCCGCCCCAATCGCAAATTGGAAATCCAATCTCCCCCCACTCTACTCCGCCAGCCACAGCCCGACACCGAAGGGCGGCAGGAAGAGTTCGCCGTCGAGCGGGAGCGCCGGTTCCACGTCGTGCCGCACGAAGAAGTGCTCGTGGTCAGCGAGCTGCCGCCACGCGGCGGGGGAGAGCTCGGCCAACGGGATCGTGACCTCGTGCGCGTGCGGGTTGAAGGCGACCATGAGGCGCGTGCGGCCTTGCGAGAGATCGGCGTTGTAGACGACGGCCGCGGCGGTGCTGTCGGGCGCGAAACGAAACTGGAAAAAGCCCTCGCTCGGCCGGCTGAATTGGCGGAGCAGCCGCCCGCGTTCGCTCTGCCGGAAACGGATCCAGTCGGCGAAATAGCGGTGCGTCGTCGGGAAACGGAAGATCCGGCGGTAGTCGAGCGCGTTAAGGTCGCCGCGCAGGTAGGTGTTGTTCACGCCGTGTTTCGAGCGCAGGAAATCCTGGCCGGCGGCGAGCATCGGGATGCCGACGGAGCTCATCAGCACCGCGCACATGAGATGCGTGCGACGCCGGTCGTTGGCGGTGGGCGTGTGGCCGTTGCCGTCGGCGTTCTCCGTGATCACGTCGAGCCAGGTGCGGTCGTCGTGCGACTCGGTGTAGTTCACCGTCTGCGCCGGCCATTTCGCGAAGAACCACGGCGAGCCCTTGAGAAAATACTCGAAGCCCTCGCGCGAGCCCTCGCCGCGCACGTACGAGGGGAGGAACTTCCGGTAACCGTCGTTCCACGAGGCCCAACCGGTCTCGGAGAGCGCGCCGGCGAGGTGCCCACGGAAGCTCCACGGTTCCGCGATGAGGATCACATCGGACTTCACCTTTTTCAGCGCGGTCTCGATGCGTTTCAACGGCTCGAGTCCGATCAGGTCCGCGAGGTCGAAGCGGAAGCCGTCCACGCCGTAAGCGCGGATGAAATGCGCGCAGCTGTCGATGATCAGCCGCAGCGCCATCTCGGAGCCGGCGCGGTAATCGTTGCCGCAGCCGCTCCAGTTCGTGAGCGAGCCGTCCGCGCTGTCGTCGAAATAGTAGTGCTTGTCCACGAACATCAGGTGCGAGGGCTCGCCCTGGTGGTTGTAGACGACATCGAGCACCACCGCCATGCCCTGCCGGTGGAACGCCGCCACGAGTTCGCGGAATTCCGCGACCTGCGATGCCTTCTCCGGCTCGCTCGCGTAGGCGCTGGCGGGGGCGAACCAGTTCACCGGCATGTAACCCCAGTGGTATTCCTCGGGCGTGCGGTTGTCGAATTCCTGCACCGGCTGGAGCTCGACGCAGTTCACGCCGAGCCGTTTCAGATAGAAATCCGGTTGCTCGACCCACTTCGCCAGCCCCGCGAAACCGAGCCGCTCCTTCGGTCCGAGCGCGAGCGGCGCCTGCGCGACGAGGTCGCGCACGTGCGCCTCGGCGATGACCAGATCCTGCCACTGCGGCGTGCGGAACGGCTCCGGCCGCGGGAACGCCGAATCCGCCAAAACGATACCAGGCCCCAGCCGGTCGACCGCCGCGCGGGCGTAGGGATCGAGGATCGGAAACTGTCGGTCGAAATGCCCGAAGACGCTCGCCGGGCCCTCGACCAGGAACCAGTAGAACCAGCCCGAGAGCTCACGATCGAGCCGCAGCTCCCACACGCCATCCGCGCCACGCTCGAGCGGGAAGAACGCGGCGTCTTCCGGCCGGTCGCGTTTCTCGAGCAGCTTCAGCCGCACGCGGCGCGCGCGCGGCGCGAAAAGGCGAAACACCGTCTCGTCGCCCTCGACGGTCGCTCCGAGCCGCAGCTCGGAGCGTAACCGGAAGAAGAATCCATCCGGGCGCAGCGGCACCTTCTGCTCGCCCGCCGGATCGCTCCAGAGCACGACCAGATTCTCCGAGAGGTCGAGCGGCAGCACCGTCTCGAACGCGAAGCGATGCTGACCCGTGCGATCGGGGTCGATCGAGTAGTTCACGTTGCCTTGCTCGTCGCGCACGGCATTGGGCGCGATCGACGACACCGGCAACCACTGCTGCTCGGCAGTCACGAACTTGAAACGCTGCCTTCCGCCCGCGAGCAACGCGTCCGCCGGCTTGCGCAGGACAAACACGAGCTGCCCGCCGAAATCCTCGAGCTTGAGCTGCCACTCGAGCCGGCCGATCGCCTGACTCCAACCGTTGAAGTCACCCGCCACGTAGAGCTGCGCGTGCTGCGGGTCGATCCACGGAAACCGCTCCGGCTCCAGCAGAAACCACAGTTCCTGACGGTTGCTGACGAAGTACCCGCTCTCCTCGGCGTAGAAGACCGCCGGCACCGGCCGCAAGGAGCGGAACGGCCGCGGCGGCGAACCGAGGAAGACCGGCGGCGGCGTCTTGCCGAACCAATCGCGGGTCAGCTCGATCACGCCCGAGTCGGGAGTCTCCAGCCAGGCTTGGGCGATCGTGGGTCGGCGCGCAGTCATGCGGGGCGCGCATGTTTCCCGCGCGCAGGGACCGTCTCAATCGAATTCTCGGAAGGGAAAAGGTACATCGCCGCCACCGGACCGCGCGCGGCCCGCACCCGCTATTGCGACGGCATCGGCCCGGTGGCCGCCGCGCCGCGGCCGGTCGCAGCCCAGTAGATCCCGCCGTAGATGTGGTCGAGGTAACGTTGATCGCGGTAGAGCTCCGGCATGTGGCCCAATGCTGTCACGAAGACCCGCGCGCCCTCGAACTCGTGGTACCACGCCACCGGATGATCGGCGCCCATCCCCTCGGCCTTGCCGCCGGGCCACGTCCGGGTGGGATCGTAGGTCGTCTCGTCGACGCGCAGCACGGTGCGAAGGTTCGCCGTCAGGGGTGCGTCGAACTCATACCATTCGTCAGTCCAGACCCAACGGCCCGGCAGATGCGCGCACGCCGGAAACCCCGGATCGGTCACCACCGCTACGCCGGTTTGTACGTACGGATGCGTGCGGAAGACCCGCCCGATCAGCTGGTCGTACCAATCCCAACCCCGCGTCGTCGAGGCGGCGGCATGCACCGCCACGAAATTTCCGCCACCGCGGATGTACGCCGCAAACCGCTCCCGCTGCGCCGCGCCGAGCGCCTCGCCGGTGCAGTTCACAAAGACGATCGCCGCGAAGCGCGAGAGTTGGGGATCATCGAACGCCGCGGCATCCTCCGTCCATGTGAGCGCGAATTGGTGATGCCGAGCCACCGCGGAAATTGATTCACGCGCGACCGGCACACAGTCCTTGTGCCACTTCTCCGGCTGCGCGAAGACGAGAATTGCGAACTGGTCCTGCGCAACAGTCAGGACGGTGCAGACGCACGTGAGCAGGGCGAAAAATGAGAGCCGACAGTTCTTCATGGTGGAGGGATCGGGCCGAGACACCGTTACGCGTAGCGGGCTCCCGCGCAAGAATCGCCACCAAGGCGCCCCCCGCCATAGCCGCCGCCGGCGCCCGTCCGTAACGGATGGTCACCTCGCTCGTATCGGACTCCTTGGCGTCGGATATTCCACTACTGGTCAAACAGGGGCTATCCGATACACGATTTCACCCGGGGGTGGTAAAGTCTTCGGCACCCCCAGCCCAAGATTCCAAATCGCTCCTATCCCATGAAAACGAAGCTCGTCCTCATGTCCGTGGCCTCAGCCGTGCTGCTGACGACCACCGCGTTCGCTCAGATCTTCTCCGTACATGGTTCGACCGCGGCACCCGGTTCCGGCCTCGGTCCGTATACCATGACGTCCTTTGGCGCCGACCTCCGGCCCGATTTCTCGTCGGTGTCGTCGGTCGATTCCCCGTTGGGTGGCTCCGTGCTATTCAGCTCGCCACAACAGATCCGTACAGTCGGAAGCAACTGGGCAACCTGGAGCCACGGGTACACGGGCACGGTCTACTATGGCGGCACGACCACCCTCACCTTGACCCTGCCGACACAAACCGGTGCGTTCTATTTCTACATCGAGCCGAATCCGTTCTCCGACGTGTCCTTCACGTTCACCTCCGGGGATCACTCGTTCGCGGAGATCGTCAACGGCACCGGCGGAGCAGAGTACGTCGGTTTCTACGGCTTGAACGGCAGCACGATCGACAGCATCAGCATCAGCGCCGAGACCGATTTTGCCGTCGGCGAGTTCGCCATCGCGTCGTTCGGCGGCGCCGTCCCCGAGCCCTCCACGTACGGACTGTTGGGCGCCGTTGCGCTCTGCGGCCTCGTCGCCTACCGCCGCTTCCGCCAGCGTTGATCATCGTCACAAGGAGCGGCCCGCACCACGGCTGCTCCGTCCATCGTGATTCGGCCGGGCCTGCTGGTTGCAGCGGCCCGGCCTTTGTCTTGCCCGCTGGCGAAGCCCTGCGGCCACGAAAACATCGGTCCTGAACAGAACGAGGCCCGCGCTTCCGCGCTGGACTCGCCGGGCGGCATTTCCAGCGTGGGCCGTTCACCATGCGCATCCTCGTCGCCATGTCCGGCGGAGTCGACAGCTCGGTGGCCGCGCTCCTCCTGCAGCGCGAGGGCCACGAGCTCGTCGGCGCGTACATGAAGAACTGGATCAACGAGGACAACGTCGTCGGCGAGTGCCCCTGGCAACAGGACATCGAGGACGCCCGCGCTTCCGCGGAGCGCCTCGGCCTCGAGTTCCGCGTCGTGAACCTGATGCGCGAATACCGCTCGCGCATCGTCGACTACTTGCTCGACGGCTACCGCCGCGGCCTCACGCCCAACCCCGACGTGATGTGCAATCGCGAGATCAAGTTCGGCGTGTTTCTCCAGTGGGCCCGCGATCACGGGTTCGACGCCGTCGCTACCGGACACTACGCCCGCCGGATCGGGACGACCAACTCGCTCCGCTCACCTGTCGCCTCTTGCCTCCTGCTCGAGGGCGCCGACAAGAACAAGGACCAGTCGTACTTTCTCGCGCTGCTCTCGCAGGAGCAACTCGCCGCCGCCCGCTTCCCGCTCGGCGAACTCACCAAGCCGCAAGTCCGCGCGCTCGCCGCCGCCGCCGGCCTGCCCAACGCCGCGAAGAAGGACAGCCAGGGCATCTGCTTCATCGGCCAAGTGCGCATGCAGGATTTCCTCCGCGCCTACGTGCCCGACGCTCCCGGCCCGATCGTCCGCGCCACCGACGGCCGCGTCCTCGGCAAGCACCGCGGTCTCCATCTCTTCACCCTCGGCCAACGCAAAGGCATCGGCATCCCCTCCAACACCGACAACAAGGCCTACGTCGTCGTCGCCAAACGCGCCGCCGATCGCGCGCTCCTCGTCGACTTCGACGGGCCCGATGCGCTCGGCCTCCACACGACGACTGTTCGTGTCCAAGCGCTCAGCTGGATCGGGGAGCCGGTTACAGCTGCACGCGACCTCGAAGGCCGCGTGCGCTACCGCGATCCACGCATCGCGCTTCGTTTCGAGCCGCAGGCCGACGGCACGGCGTTGATCCATTTCCGCGAGCCGCAACGGGGTCTCGCCGCCGGCCAAATCCTCGCTCTACACGACGGCGAACGTCTCCTCGGCGGCGGCGCCTATCTGTAGGCATCCGCGAGCGTGTGCGGTCGCGGTTCCGCCCGGCTCGTGACGTTTCGGTGACAATGCGACCGCCCCTCTATGCGGCGAGGCTCGCGCCTGCTATAAACTGGCCGCGCCCCGCGCGCACCGCATGCAAAAACTCCGCGTCAAGACCGTGATCATCTCCGATGTCCACCTCGGCACCAGCGACTGCCGCGTCGAGGAAGTGAACCATTTTCTCAAGCACGTCCGCTGCGAGAAACTTATCCTCAACGGCGATATCATCGACGGCTGGCAACTCCGCCGTTCCGGCAGCTGGACGAAGCAACACTCCCGCTTCATCCGAATCGTCCTCAAGATGCTCGAGAAGCGTGACACGAAGATCGTCTACCTCCGCGGCAACCACGACGACATCCTCGCCCGCTTCCTCCCGCTGCAATTCGAGAACCTCGAGATCGTCGAGCAGCACATCCACGAGGGCGCCGAGCGCCGCTATCTCGTCCTTCACGGCGACGTGCTCGACGCCATCACCATGAAGATGGTCTGGCTCTCGCACCTCGGCGACTTCGGCTACCAGTTGCTCATGCGGCTCAACCGCGTGTACAACGGCTACCGCGCCTGGCGCGGGCTCGAGTACTACTCGATCAGCAAGGCGATCAAGGCGCGCGTGAAGGGCGCGGTGAATTTCGTTTCCAAATTCGAGGACCAGATCGTCGAGCTCGCCCGCCGCCACGATTGCACCGGGGTGATGTGCGGCCACATCCACACCGCGGCCGACAAGATGATCGGTGGGATCCACTACTTGAACTCGGGCGATTGGGTTGAGTCGCTCACCGCTCTCGTCGAGCACCACGACGGCCGTTTCGAGCTCATCGACTGGGAGCACTTCAAGCAGATGTACCCGCTACCCGCCGAGGAGGAGAACGAGAGCGAAGAATCGCTCGCACTCCCCGCCGAAGCGCTCCCGCTGCTCGCAAAAATGCAGGCGGCGTAAGCCGCTGGCCAAGGTAGGGCGCGACCGCTGGCGCGCCGCGTTTGTCAGCCGACAACGGCGGCCCCGCGGTGCCGCCCACAGCCAATCCGCAGCGGTGGGCGGCAGTCGCTCACACCAATCCGGCGCGCACGAGCAGCGCGTCGAGGTCCGGCTCGCGGCCCATGAACCGCTTGAAGAGCGTCATCGGCTCCTCTGCGTTGCCGCGGCTGAGCACGTGGCGGCGGAACTCCGCGCCGGTCACGCCGTTGAAGATGCCTTCTCGCTGGAAACGCGTGAACGCGTCCGCATCGAGCACCTCGGCCCACTTGTAGGAGTAGTAGCCGGCCGCGTAGCCGACCGAGCCCGAGAAAAGATGGCCAAAACGCCGCACGAGCGACGGTGCCGACGGTTCCGTCGGCATCAGGTAGTCGGCGAGCGTCGCCTTGATCGCAGCATCGAGGTCGCCCGCGGCGTAGCGCTCCGGATGCAAGTGCAGCTCGAGATCCATCTTGCCGAGCGAGAGCTGGCGCATCGTCACCGTCGCCGCCCGAAAATTCCGCGCCGCCTTCATCTTCGCGAAGAGATCATACGGGATCGTCGCACCGGTTTCGAAATGCCTCGCGAAGAGGTCCAAACCCTCGCGCTCCCAAGTCCAGTTCTCGAAGATTTGCGAGGGCAGCTCGACAAAGTCCCAGGCGACATTCACGCCGTTGAGCGACTTGTACGGCACCTCGCCGAGCAAGTGGTGCAGCAGGTGGCCGAACTCGTGGAAGACCGTCTCGACCTCGCGATGCGTGAGCAGCGCCGGCTTGTCGCCACCCGGCGGAGTCAGGTTGCCGCAAATCAGGCCGAGGTGAGGCGAGAGTTTCCCTTCGGCATCCGGTTCGCCGGTGATCAGATAGTTCATCCACGCGCCGCCGCGCTTTGACTCGCGCGGATGCCAGTCGGCGTAGAACGACCCCAGGTGCCGTCCCGTCGCCTCGTCGCGCAGTTCGTAGAACTTCACCTCCGGGTGCCAGACCTCGACCGCGCCCGTCGGCTGCTCGACCGCGACCGCCCCGAACGCGCGGCGACAAATTTCGAACAACCCGCCGATCACCTTCTCGAGCGGAAAAAACGGACGTAGCGCCTCCTCGTCGAACGCGTAGCGTTCCTGCCGAAGCTTCTCCGCCCAGTAACCGGTTTCCCAGGGCGCCAACCGGCCCGCCGTTCGCCCCGTGCGTTCGGCGACGAACTGCTCGAGCTCGGCGGTCTCGCGCGCAAACGCCTCGCGCACGCGCCCGTGCAGATCCTCGACGAAGCGCAGCGCCGTCGCGCCATTGCGCGCCATGCGCCGCGCGAGCACCTGGTCCGGAAAATGTGATTTGCCGAGCAACACCGCCTTCTCCTGACGCAGAGCCAAAATTTGGCGAACAAGCCCCGTGTTGTCATGCGCGCCCGCGGCGCCGACACCGATCGAGCCTTCCCACATCCGGCGGCGCAGCGCGGCGGCGTCGAGGTAGGTCATGAACGGCTCGAGCGAGGGCATGTGCAGCGTGAAGCGCCAACGCGGCTGCGCGTCGCTCCCCTGCCCCTTCGCGAGCGCGTTCCGCCGCGCGGCCTCCTTCGCGTGCACCGGCAATCCCGCGAGCTTCGTCTCGTCGTCGACGATCAGTTCCCAAGCGTTGGTGGAATCGAGCACGTTCTCCGAATACTTCTGGCAGAGCTGCGAGAGCTCGGCTTCCAGTTTTTCGAGACGCGCTTTCTTCTCCGGCGGGAGATCCGCGCCGGCTTGGCGGAAGTCGGCCATCGTCTCCTCGAAGAGCCGCTTCTGCACGCCAGTGAGCGCCAGCGCATCCGGTGTCGCGGCGAAGGCGCGCAGTGCGGCCCAGAGTTTTTCGTTCAACGGAATCCGCGCGTAGAACTCCGATACGGCCGGCAACATGGCGTTGTACGCCTCGCGCAGCGCCGGCGAATCGGCCACGGAGTTGAGGTGACCGACGAGGCCCCAGGCACGGTTGAGGTCGTCGCACGCGCATTCGAGCGCCTCGACCGTCGAGGCGAACGTCGCCGCCGCCAGATCCTGCGCCGCGATCGCGTCGAGGTTACACTGCGCCTGCGCGAGCGCCGCCTGGATGTCGGGCCCGATTGAGGCGGGCGTGAGCTGCGACCAGCGGACGGCGAAATCCGGAGCGAGAAACGGGTGCGTCGACATGCGGCGCCGAACAACCGGCGCGACTCCGCCCGAGTCAAATCGCAAAGGCGCCGGCGGGACATCTCCGACGATGGGGCGGGCTTTACGCGCGCCATTTCCGAACCGGCGGGCGTAAAGCCCGCCCCACCACCTGAGTCGGAACGCTGGGCCGGAAAGACAAAGCGGCGGCACCCGAAGGCGCCGCCGCGAAGATTCGTTTGATCTCGATCGCCTCAGGACGAGATGCCGGTCTCGGAGGTCGGGTTCTTGGTCTTGAACTCGAGCGCCTTCTCACCGCGGACGACGAGGACCGGTTCGCCCTCCTTGAAGTCGCCGCGGAGGATGAACTCGGCGAGCGGATCTTCGAGGTAGCGTTCGACGGCGCGGCGCAGCGGGCGCGCGCCGTACTTCTCGTCGGTGCCGTTCTCGATGAGGAACATCTTGGCGTCGGTCTGCACGTCGAGGACGAGCTTCCGCTCGGCGACACGCTTGACCACTTTAGCGACCTCGAGATCCACGATCTTGAGCAGGTCGTCCTTCTTGAGCGGGCGGAAGACGATGAGCTCGTTGATACGGTTGAGGAACTCCGGCTTGAAGATGCGCTTCGATTCCTCGAGCACCTTCTCCTTGATCTTGTCGAGGTCGCCGATGCCTTCGTTCGCCGCGCCGAACCCGACCGTCGTCTGCCGCTGGATGAGCGACGCCCCGACGTTCGTGGTCATGATGATGATCGTGTTCCGGAAATCGACCGAGCGGCCGAGCGAGTCGGTGAGGCGGCCGTCCTCCAGGATTTGGAGGAGAAGCTGCACAACGTCCGGGTGCGCCTTCTCGATCTCGTCGAAGAGGATGACCGAATACGGGCGACGGCGAACCTGCTCGGTGAGCTGGCCGCCCTCCTCGTGACCGACGTAGCCCGGAGGCGAGCCGATCAGGCGGGAGATCGCGAACTTCTCCATGTACTCGGACATGTCGATCTGGATGAGCGCGTCCTGGTTGCCAAACATCTGCGCGGCGAGCTGCTTGGCCGTCTCCGTCTTGCCGACACCAGTCGGCCCGAGGAACATGAACGAGCCGATCGGGCGACGCGGATCCTTGAGGTCGGCGCGGGAGCGGCGCAATGCGCGCGCGATGGCGGTGCAGGCGTCGTTCTGCCCGATGATGATCTTCTGCAGCTCGGTCTCAAGCAGGAGGAGCTTCTCGCTCTCCTTCTTCTCCATGCGCGAGAGCGGAATGCCGGTCCAGTCGGCGACGACCTGCATGATCAGCTCGTCGTCGATGGTGACGCGCTTGTCCTCGCGGGACTTCTTCCACTCCTCGAGCGTCTGCTCCTGCTTGGCGCGGAGGTGCTTCTCCTTGTCGCGGTATTTCGCGGCCTCCTCGAAGTGCTGTTTCGCGATCGCCTCCTCCTTCTGCGCGCAGACGGTCTCGATCTCCTTGGAGAGTTCCTCGATCTCCGGCGGGCGGTTCAACGATTGGATGCGGGCGCGGGCGCCGGCTTCGTCCATCACGTCGATCGCCTTGTCCGGGAGGAAACGGCCGGTGATGTAGCGGTCGGAGAGCTTGGCAGCGACCTCAAGAGCCTTGTCGGTGTAGATCGCCTTGTGGTGGTCCTCGTACTTGATGCGGATGCCCTTGAGGATGGTGATGGTGTCCTCGATCGACGGCGGCTCGACCTTCACGTTCTGGAAACGGCGGTCGAGAGCGGAGTCCTTCTCGATGTATTTGCGGTACTCGTTGAGGGTCGTCGCACCGATGCACTGCAGCTCGCCGCGGGAGAGCGCGGGCTTGAAGATGTTCGAGGCGTCCATGGCGCCCTCGGCGGCGCCGGCGCCGACGATGGTGTGGAGCTCGTCGATGAAGATGATGACGTTCTTGGCGCGCTTGATCTCGTCCATCACGGCCTTGATGCGCTCCTCGAACTGGCCGCGGTACTTGGTGCCGGCGACCATGAGGGCGAGGTCGAGGGTGATGACCTTCTTGTCCATCAGGATCTCGGGCACGATGCCGCCGGCGATCTCCTGCGCCAGGCCCTCGACGATGGCGGTCTTGCCGACTCCGGCCTCGCCGATGAGCACGGGGTTGTTCTTGGTGCGGCGGCAGAGGATCTGGATGACACGGCGGATCTCGTTCTTGCGGCCGATGACTGGGTCGAGTTAGCCCTTGCGCGCGAGCTCGGTGAGGTCGCGGCCGAAGGCCTTGAGCGCGGGAGTCTTGAGTTCCTTCTTTTCGCCGGGAGCGCCGGTGGGCTCGCCACCGGAACGTGGCGACGACATCGCCTCGTCGCCCGCGCCCGGAGTCGCGCCGCCGGAAGCGGCGGACGGACCTTCGGCGGAGAACTGCGGATCGAGCTCCTTGAGGATCTCGTTGCGGGTGCGCTCGATGTCGATCTCGAGCGATTTGAGCACGCGGGCGGCTACGCCCTCGCCCTCGCGGAGCAGGCCGAGCAGGATGTGCTCGGTGCCGACGTAGGAATGGTTGAGGGCCTTCGCCTCCTTGCCGGCGAGCGCGAGCACCTTCTTCACGCGCGGGGTGTACGGGATGCTGCCGCCGGATTTGCCTTCCTGGCCCACGCCGACCTGCTTCTCGACCGCGCCACGCACCGTCTCAAGGTCGAGCCCCATCTTCTGGAGCACACTCACGGCAACGCCTTGGCCGAGCTTGATCAGGCCGAGCAGGAGATGCTCGGTACCGACGTAGTTGTGGTTGAAGCGGTCGGCCTCCTTGCGAGCCAGCGAGAGGACCTGCTGGGCGCGCGGAGTGAAGTTGTTCATCGGTTCCATGAGTGTGGAAAGGTTGGCAGCGGTGGGTGCGGTTAGTTGGAGCTCTCCGGCGGCGGGGCGCCGTGTTTGAACTCCGGACGCGGGAAGTCGGCGAGCGCCTGGCGGAGCAGCTCCGCGCGGAGCATGTCGCGCTGCGCGGGGTCGGCGTCGGTGTCGGTGGCGCGCTGGATGTGGGCCGGCTGACTCAGGATGAGCAGGCGGTTGGTGATGACGCGGCGGTCCTCGGGGAAGCCGCCGAGATCGATCCCCAGGCGCAGGAGCGAAAGGAGGTTGAGCGCCTCGGCCGAGGTGAGCAGGCGGGCGTTCTGCAGGAGTCCGTAGGCGCGACCGATCTTGTCGAACAGCTTCACCGGCTCGGCCTCGAGGAGCTTCTCGCGAGCGTTCATCTCCTGCCGGAAGATCGTCGTGAGGACGTTGTGGAGGCGTTCGATGATCGCCTCCTCGGTCTCACCGAGGGTGGTCTGGTTCGAGATCTGGAAGATGCTGCCGGAGGCGTCGGTGCCCTCGCCGTGAAGACCGCGGACGACGAGCCCGAGCTGGTTGAGGGCGCGCACGATCTTGTCCATCTGGCCGGTGATCACGAGCGCGGGCAGGTGCATCATGGCGCTGGCGCGCAGACCGGTGCCGAGGTTGGTCGGGCAGGCGGTCAGGTAGCCGAGCTCGGTGTCGAACGCGTAGTCGAGCTTCTCCTCGAGCGCGGTGTCGACGGCGTTCATCGTTTTCCAGACGCGCTTCAGCTGGAAGCCCGGCTTGATCACCTGCATGCGGAGGTGGTCCTCCTCGTTGACCATGATCGAGCAGGAGCAATCGCGGCTGATGACGACGCCGCTGCCGGCTTTGGAAGCCGAGAGCTCGCGGCTGATGAGGTGGCGTTCGACGAGGAGTTGTTTCTCCTGATCGGAAAGCTCCTCCATGGTGAACGAGGTCGCCTTTTTCATCTGCGACAGACCGCGCACGGCATCGGTGCACTCCGCCAGGATGTCGCTGCGTTGCGCCTCCTTGGCCCAGCCGGTGAAGGGGAAACGGCTCAGGTTGCGCGCGAGTCGCACGCGGGTCATGAGCACGATCGGGCCCGTCCCGAGGATGGACTCCCCGGAACCGGCGCTCGAGTCGAGCAAGGTCGCGATGCGCGCCTCCGTGTCGGCGCTACGCCCCTGGGGTTTGTTTGATTTGGCGAATTTCATCGCGGTAACGGGCGGCGTCTTCGTAACGCTCGGTTTTGATGGCGAGATCGAGTTCCATCTCGAGCTTCGTCAGGCGTTCGTAGATGGAGCGACGGTCGAGGGCGTGGCGCGGCACTTTGCCGATGTGCGCGGGCCCTTTGTGCATCCCGCCCAGCATGGGCAAAAGGATCGGGCGGAAGGTCTTGTAGCAGTCCGGGCAACCGAAGCGGCCGACTTTCTTGAAGTCCTGCTGCGTGAACCCACACGTCGGGCAGACGAGGCCGCCCTCGGTCTCGGTACCGGCGTTGTTCAACGCGCCCTTGATCAACAAATCCGCGAGCGAGAAGCCCGCCGGATCGGTGACGCCCTTGGCCTTCGCGCACTCCTCGCAGAGGTCCACCTTATGGATCTTGTTGTTGATGATCTGCGTAAGGTGAACCGTCGCGGGTTTGCCGCAGAGGCTGCACTTTATCGGGTTGGCCATCGGAAATTCGTGTGTGGGTTTATCGACCGCTCAGCTTGCTACCTGAGACATCAGTGGTGTGGACCAGTGCCTCTTCGCAAAGAACATGCCAGTTGCCGAGCATGGCGCAAGCGCTGCGCCCCACACAATCGCGGTGGGCGCAACGCGCGGCTCGACTGCACGCCGGATCAGATCCGCGTGCCCTCGGCGGTGACGCGGCGGCGGAACGCCTCGATGAACTTCGCCGTCGCCGGGCCGGGCTTGCCGGTGCCGATTTCGCGCCCGTCGAGTTTCACGACGGGGATCACCTCGGCCGCCGTGCCGGTGAGGAACATCTCGTCGGCGATCCAGAGGTCGTAGCGCGTCAGGTCGAGCTCGCGCACGGGCATCTTCAGCTCGTTGGCGATGTCGAGCACCGCGTCGCGGGTGATCCCGCGCAGCGCGCCGCTGGCGACCTTCGGCGTGAGCAGTTCGCCCTTGAAGAGAGCGAAGACGTTGTCGCCGGTGCATTCGGCCACGTAGCCCTGATCGTTGAGGAGAATCGCCTCCTGGTAGCCGACGTTCTCCGCCTCGATCTTCGCGAGGATGTTGTTCAGGTAATTGAGCGACTTCACGGCCGGCGGCAGCGCGGCGGCGTTCATGCGCCGCGTTGGCACGGTGATGACGTCGAGACCGGACGTGTAGAGTTCCGGCGGATAGAGCGCGATCTTGTCGGCGATGATGAAGATCGACGGCTGCGGGCAGCGCTTGGGCGAGAGGCCGAGGTTGCCCACACCGCGCGTCACCACGAGCCGGATGTAGCCGTCGGTCAGGCCGTTCTGGCGGCAAGTCTCGCAGGTCCACTCGGCGATCTGCGCGCGCGACCACGGCAGCTTCAACGCGATGGCCTTGGCCGAGTACTCGAGCCGTTCGAGGTGCGCATCGAGGCGGAAAATGTTCTTCGAATAGAGCCGGATGCCCTCGAACACGCCGTCGCCGTAGAGCAGGCCGTGGTCGAAGACGGAGACCTTGGCCTCGGCGGCGTCGACGAACGAACCATCGAGAAAAATCTTCATGGGCGGCGACGATGGGCGGCGCCCGCTCGCTTGTCCAGCAGCGGAATGGCACGAAAACACCTCCGGCAACGGCTCTGCGCGACAGCCGCACGCCCGCGCGACGGAACAGACTCGACCCGGTGCCGCGCGTGGTTTCCCACCCCATAGCTCCGGCCTGTCACGCGCGCTAAACTCTGAGGCATGCAAATGCCCAATGACCGCCGTCTTCTGTCGCGCGCGAACTGCGAAGCGATCGAACGCGAGTTCACCGCCTTGGCCGAGCGTCTACGTCGGGAGCTCGAGCAGATCGATGAACCCCAGTTCAAGGCACTCTGTGAAACCAGCGCCGAGGTGCTCGGCGCTCTTCGCCTGAGTTTCGAGCACTACGCGGGCCGGGCCGAACCCGCGTGGCGCGCGACATGACCTGAAGTGTAGCCACACTTCGCGTCAGGCAGCACCTCAACGTTTCGCCAGCGCCCTCGCCAACTCGGCGGCGAAGAACGGGCCGCGGTAGATCCAGCCCGAATAGACCTGCACGAGGGTGGCGCCGGCATCGAGTTTCTCGCCGGCCGTGGCCTCGTCGGTGATGCCGCCCACGCCGATGATCGGGAGGCGTCCGCCGGTCACGCGAGCGATGTAGTTGATGATCTGCGTCGATCGCCGGCAGAGCGGTTTGCCGCTCAGGCCGCCCGCTTCGTTGACCGAGGCGAACGGGCCGGGGCGCTCGAGCGTGGTGTTCGTCGCGATGATGCCGTCGAGCCGGAGGTCGTGCAGGATCTGGAGAATGTCGTCGATCTGCGGCCAGGTGAGATCGGGCGCGATTTTCAGGAAGATCGGGCGGCGGCTGCCCATGATCGCGGCCTCGCGCTCGGCGTTGGCGTTTTGCAACGCGCCGAGGAGTTCGACGAGGCGGTCGTGCTCCTGGAGCTTGCGCAGGTCGGGCGTGTTCGGGCTGCTGACGTTGATCGCGATGTAGTCGGCATGGTCAGCCAGCAGGGCGAAACTGCCGAGGTAGTCCTCCACGGCCTTGTCGAGCGCGGCGACCTTGGATTTGCCGAGGTTGATGCCGAGCGGGATGCGGCGGTGGCCGCGGCGCGGTTGGTGCGAGAGGCGGCGGGCGATGGCTTCGGCGCCCTCGTTGTTGAAGCCCATCCGGTTGATGATCGCCTCCTCGGCGGGAAAACGGAAGAGCCGGGGCTTCGGGTTGCCCGGCTGGGCGAGACGCGTGACGGTGCCGATCTCGACGTGGCCGAAGCCGAGCGCCGCCGCAGCGGGCCAGCAGTGGGCGTTCTTGTCGAAACCGGCGCCGAGGCCGACGCGGTTCGGAAACTGCAGGCCGGCACATTCGACCGGCTGGCGCGCGCTCGCCGGGAGTGCGTTCCACCACTCGAGCAACCGGCGCACCGGTGCGACATGGCCGAGCAGCGACAGCGCGCGCACGGCGGATTCGTGGGCAGCCTCCGCATCGCGGCGAAACGCGAGCGGACGCACCAGTTTTTCGTAGATCAGGCCCATGGGAAACGGCGGAGCTTGGGCAGCGCGGCGGCATTACTCAAGCGCCCGACGCGCAGAGTTTTCCGGCGGGCGTAACCCATAGCCCGACCCGGGGCGATTACCCATGAAAAAAGCTTCGTTAAAGGTGTTGACGCCCTGCCCGATTTTGGCGGTCACCTATCCCGGCATTTTCATACGCGGGCAATTCTCACAGGAAACACCGACTCTCAAACAACATGGCGAAATCAACCCCAACGCTGGACTGGGCCATCATCCGCCTCGGCGACGATCATAACTGGTGGGTCGAGGAGCTCAGCGACACCGTGCACTGGGATGTGGACGGACTGAGCATCATCGACCCGCGCCAGATCGACCATGTCGTCGAGCTCTGTGAGCCGCTCCGTGAATACGGTCTCGATCTCGACGACATCGACACCGCCTTCATCCCCTTCCGCATCGACAAAGATCTGGGCAACGGCCGCGTCCGCCTGGTGCGCGTGCGCGACTCATTCCTCGAATCCGAGGAGAAGCTCTTCGCGCTGCCGGATGTCGTCGACGAGGAGAACGGGCCCTACGCGGACTTCCTCGATCAGATCACCCGCGCCCGCGTGAAGATGCTCAACGACCTCTTCGACTTCGAGCAGAAGCTCACCGTCGACGAAGTCGAGGACCAGCTCCGCGAGGAGCAGAACAACCGCTTCATGGAGAGCAAGGCCGTGCACCTCTTCGAGGAGGTCATCGCCATCCTCGACTTCGTGCCCGAGGGCTGGGAATCCGACGACGACACCCCCGCCAAGGCCGCCGTGGAAGAGGAAGAGGACGAGTTCCCGGACATCGAAGACGACGAGGAGGAAGAGAAGCTCAAGGGCGACTCCTCCCTGCGTTGGGACGACGATGACGAGAAGGGCGAAGAAGAAGAAAAAGAAGGCGAAGACGGCGCCAAGGCAAAGGACAAACTCGGCGCCCGCGGCGAAGAAGGCGATGGAGACGACGAGGACGAAGACGAGGACGACGAGGACGCCGACGAAGAGGAGGAAGAAGAAGCTCCTCGTCGCCGTCGCGGTCGCCACTGAGTCCCGCCTACCAAGCAAGTTTCAACCACGCCCGTCGGCCCGAGCCGGCGGGCGTTTTTTTCTGTGTCCAGCGCCAGCGCAGCCGCGACGCCCCGCGTGACCGCCGACAGATTCGAACAGCCGCACCGGCATTGGCTGGCGCCGACGCAGCCGCGAAAACCTCACGCCATCGCCTGACAGCGCGAGGGACAGTTGCCCCGGTCCGGCTTTTCACCCACGGTTCCGGCGGTCCAACCGATCGACAGGCGCCGAGACCGGAGGACCGGTGTTACGGCGCGCGCCTCTCGCCGCGCGGCTCAGCGGCCGACGCAGGCCCGCAGCCCGCGGTCGATCCGCATGATGTGGCTCGTGATCCAAGTCACGAGTTCGCCATGGACTTGGCGGGCCACGAGCGCCGTGGAGCCGGGATTCTGCAGCTTCTCGCGAGCCCGGGCGAACGTCTGCCGGAACTGCGCATGCGCGGCGACATTTTGGGCGGCGGTGGGGCATTTCAGCCGATGCATGCAGCTTTCCTCGCGGCTGAAGTGCTCGTTGGCGTAGCGCTCGAGGAAATCGAGCACCGCGGTGATGCTGGCGGAGCCTTGGCCGCGGTTGAGCAACTCCTCGAGTTTGTTGAGTCCTTCCGCGAGGCGTTGATGATCGCGGTCGAGCTCGGGCATTCCGGTTTCGAAATCAGATGTCCAGTGGATCATGGGGATGTAGGGTGCCCGCTAGCCATCGGCGCACGCTCCGCGGACTTGAGGCGCTCTCCTCAGCCGCCGCAGACGCCGGTTGCGCCGGTCGGCCGATTCGATAACCGTCCGATCTCCCCACCCCGTGTCCACGGCGTTTCCATTCCACCGCCTGCCACTCGTCGCCGCGTTGCTGCTGTGGGCGGGCGCGTGCGAGGGCCGGGCGGCCGAAGCGGCGACTCGCTCCACGCCGGAGTACACGATCGTCGGCTACCGCAACATCTGGAACCTGCAGGGCGAGGCGCGCACGCGACCGCAGCGTTTCCAGATCGACGCCATCGTGCACTACTACGATCCCCAGTGGCGCCAGTTGTGGGGACAAGATGGTGACACGACGTTCTATCTCGAGCCGCGCGAGCCTCTGGCGATCAAGTCGGGGCAACTAGTCCGATTGACCGGCGTCTCCCGGCCGGAGCGCTTTTGGGAGGTCGAAGCGCTGTCGGCGGTCGTCCTCGAGGAGCACCCCGCCACGACCGCGTGGCCGGTCACCGGTCGGCTGACGGATTTCGCCGCCCTGAACGAACGCCTCATCGAGATCGAAGGCGTGATCGACAACCAGCGACTCGTCGACACCAACCACCTGCGCCTCCTCCTGCTGGTCGAGGGCTATCGGGTCGAGGCCGCGCTCTGGCTCGAGACCGGCAGCCCAATCCCACAATACGCCGGGCTGCCGGTCCGTGTGCGCGGCGTCTATCACACGCAGCTCGATGCCGACAAACGCCTCCAATCGATCGAACTCGCCGTGCCCGACCAGTCGTTCATCGAGCTCTGCGGCCCCGCGAGCAGCAACGCCGCGCCCGTCGCCGACTCCCCCGCCCCAGCGGCCACGGAGCAGCTGAAACCGATCGTCGGCTACCGCAACCTGTGGAACCTCCAAGGCCGCGCCCACGAACGGCCCCAACATTTCCAGTTCGACGTCGTCGTGCTGCACTACGATCCACACTGGCGCCACCTCTGGGCACAGGAGGACGACACCACATTCTTCCTCGTCGCCCCACCCCAGCGCCTCCCGATCCGCGCCGGCCAACTCGTGCGGTTGGACGGAGTGACCACTCCCGCGAACTTCAGCCAGGTGACGCGGCTCGAGGCGACCGTGCTCGCCCCCGACCCGCCGTTCGCGCCGCTTCCTGCCGACGGTCGTCTCCACGATTCAGCCACACTCAACGAACACCTCGTCCAGCTCGAGGGGTTCGTCGAAAGCCAGAGCCTCTTCGACGCCCACCATCTCCGCTGCACGCTCATCGCCGAAGGCCTGCGCGCCGAGGTGTTCATCTGGCTCGACACCGAGAGCGTCGCTCCGCCTCTCGCAGGCCAGGTCGTCCGTCTGGAGGCGGTTTACGGGAGCCGCCTGCGGCCCGACGGGCAGCTGGATTCGATCACGTTGGTCGTGCCGGGCCCGGAGCGGATCACCGTCAAGCACTCGCTCCGCCACGACCCCCGATTCGCGCTCCCGCCCACCCGCGTCGAGCGACTCCCCCAAGCACCCGCGACCGCGCTGCTGCATTTCTCCGGCCGCGTCGTCGGGCTCGAGCCCGGCGTCTCCGTCAGCCTTCGCGATGAGACCGGCCAACTCGATGTGCTCACCCCGCAGGAGCACGGCCTGCGCATCGGCGACAACGTCGAGGCGATCGGCTTTCCCGCCATCGTCGGAGCCCGCTGGTTGTTGCGCCACGGCCTCGTCCGCGCGGACCAGCCGACCGGAGTCGGCAACACGACCGGGCCCAAACGTCTGATCCGTGTTGCGCGACAAGTCCTCGAGCTCGCGCCTGCCTCGGCCGCCGGCGGTCAGGCCGTGCAACTCCAAGGCGTCGTCACCTGGTCCGCGCCCGGCACGAATTTCCTGTTTCTGCAGGATGCGAGCGCGGGAATCCGCGTCGAATGGACCGATGCCTCGCTGACGGCTCCTCCGCCAGGCACCGGCATCTCGGTGCAGGGGACAAGCACGATGGGCGACTTCGCTCCCGCGGTGCAGGCGACCCGTTTCGTCATGCAGTTCTTGATGAGCCCGCCGCAGCCGCGCCGGATCACTCTCGATGAAGCTCTGTCCGGCATGCACGAGGCGGCTTGGGTGGAGTGCAAAGGACTGCTGCGCGCCACCGAGCCGGACGGCCGCTACACGCGGCTGCTCATCGCCACCGCCACGGGCGAATTCGAGGCCCTCGCCCCCGCCGGAGCGGACTACGCCGCGCAACGCGGCAGCTTCGTCGCCGCCCGCGGCGTCTGCAACGGCCTCGCGAACTCGCAGCATCAGCTCACCGGCATCCGCCTCTGGATGCCCTCGCCCGACTGTATCGTCGTCGAGGAGTCGCCGCCCGCGGATCTCTTCGCCCTGCCCGAGAATCCGATCGCGAGTCTGCGCCAGTTCGGCCTGCTGCAGAGCACCACGCATTGGTTCCGCACCAGTGGCACGGTTGTTTATCACGCTCCGGGCCGCGACATGATCCTCCAAGACGGCCCCGATGTCCTCACCGTCACCCCCGATGACGATCGCGTTTTCGCAGTCGGCGAACGCGTCGAAGTCGCCGGAGTCCACGGCCGCGACGGAGCGCGCCTGGTGCTCCGCCATGCCGGAGTGCGGCAGCTCGGCGCCGGTCCTCCCCTGCGGCCCGAGGCGCTGGCACATCCGCTGCCGCTCGACCGCAATCTCGACTCCCACCTGGTTCGTCTCTCGGGCACCCTCGACGAAGTCACCGAACTCGACAGCGAACGATTGCTCGAAATCCGCCACCCCGCCGGCGCTCTCGTCGCCCGGATCACCGACGTTCCCGACGAGAAAACTCCTCCCGACTGGCGCCGTGGCAGCGAAGTCGAGCTCACCGGAATCTACCGGTTGAAGTTCGACGAACACCGCCGCGCCACCGGCTTCGAACTCCTCCTCCGCAGCCCCGCCGATCTCCGCATCGTGCGCTCCGCTCCGTGGTGGACTTCGCAACGCGCCCGCAACCTCACCTACAGCGCCGCCGCCTGCGTGGCGGTCGCGTTCCTCTGGGTCGCCGCCCTGCGCCGCAAGGTCCGCCAGCAGACCGCGCAACTGCGGCGCCAGATCGACAAGGAGGCGCACCTCGAGGCGGAGCTGGAGCGCGCCCGCCGTGTCGAAGCACTGGGCACGCTCGCCGGCGGCATCGCGCACGACTTCAACAACCTGCTCACCGTCATCCTCGGCAATCTCAGTTTCAGCCTGCTCGACCAACGCGTCGCCGCCCTCGCGCGCGATCCGCTCACGGAAGCGCAGGCGAGCGCCGAACGCGCCCGCGACCTCGTCCAGCAGATGCTCACGTTCTCCCGCGGCGGCGAACCGATCCGCGAGGCGTTCGCGCTCGAGCCACTCGTGCGCGAGAGCGCCATGCTCGCGCTGAGCGGCTCATCGGTCCGCGCCGAAGTCATCCCCGCCGACCTGCTGCCGGACGTGTGGGCCGACCGCCCGCAGGTACGCCGCGCGTTGCTCAACCTCCTCGCCCGCGCGATTCCCGCGCTGCCGCAGGGCGGCACCATCTCGATCATCCTCGCCGCCGAGGTGGTCGATCCGGATACCGCCGGCCCGCTCGCCGCCGGCACGTATGTGCGGCTCGAGCTCACGGATCACGGCGAAGTCGTCCCCGCCGAGCAACTCGCCGCGCTCTTCGATCCGTACGCCGCGGCGGCCGGTGGTGCGGACGACGACCGCTTCGGCATGGCGACCGCCTTCTCGATCGCCCAAAAACACGGCGGGCACCTCGGCGTGCGCTCGCAAACCGGTGCCGGCACCACGTTCACGTTGTGGCTTCCCGCCGCGCCGGCCCACGTCGCGCATTCGCCGGCACACACGGCCGCGGGAACCGTGCACGTCCATCCCCACCTTCGCGTGCTGTTGATGGACGATGAGCCCGGGGTGCGCCACCTCGGCGAGAAATTCCTACGCCATCTCGGCCACGACCCGATCACTGTCGCCGATGGCGCGGCGTGCGTGACCGCCTATCGCACGGCGATCGACGAACGCCGCCCCGTTGATCTCGTGATCCTCGATCTCACCATCGCCGGCGGTATGGGCGGCCGCGAGACGTTGCTCGAGCTGCGCAAGATCGACCCTATGGTCTGCGCGATCGTCTCGAGCGGTTACTCCGGCGACGCGGTGCTTGCCCATCATCGCGAGCACGGGTTCGCCGCCGCGGTGCCCAAGCCCTACGAGATCGAGCGCCTGGCGGCCGCGATCACGGAAGCGTTGGCGGAAGACCTCGTGCTCTGAGCGATCCGCCGCGCCGACCGCGGCTCACTCGATCCGCAGGATGTAGCCGCGCAGGTATTCGCTTTCCGGCATCGTCACGAGCACCGGATGGTCCGGCGGCTGGTGCGAGAATTCCAGCACCTGCGCCTTGCGCTTCGCATCGTGCGCGGCCTCGGCGATCACGTCGCGGAAGACCTCGGCTGTCACGTGATGCGAGCAGCTATAGGTCGCGAGCACGCCGCCTGGCACGAGCCGCTTCATCGCGCGCAGGTTGATCTCCTTGTAGCCGCGCAGCGCGTTTTTCAGCGCGCTCTTCGACCGCGCGAACGGCGGCGGATCGAGCACGATCACGTCCCACTGCGTCTCGTCCTTCTCGGCGAGGTAGTCGAACACGTTGACGACCGAAAACTCCGCGCCGCGGACGCCGTTGTGCTCGGCGTTGCGCCGCGCGAGGCCGATCGCCTCCTCCGAGCTGTCGAGCCCGAGCACGCGCGTCGCCCCGGCCTTGGCGGCGTGGAGCGCGAAGCTGCCCTGGTTGCAGAAACAATCCAGCACGCGCCGCCCCGCTGCGTGGCGCGCGACCTTTGCGTGCTCGCGCGTCTGGTCGAGGTAGAAACCGGTTTTCTGTCCGCCCGCGAGATCGAGCCAGTACTCCATGCCGCCGATCGCGACCCAGCGCGGCTCGTAGGCGCGGCCGGAGAACGTGCGCACCTCCGCCGGCAGGCCTTCGAGGCGGCGAATCGGGGCGTCGTTGCGCACAATGATCTCCGCAGGCCGCAGCCGCTCGTTGAGCGCCGTGAGAATCGTCTCGAGCCGTTTCTCGGCCGCGAGAGTCTGTGTCTGAACAACCAACACGTCGCCGAACTGGTCGACGACCACGCCGGGCAGGTCGTCGGACTCGCTCCACACCAGGCGCCGCGCCACGGGGCCGTTCGCCGCCGGCTCGAGCGCCTCGCGCCGCGCGATCGCGCGCTCGAGCGCCCCGCGCACGAACGCCTCGTCGAACGCCGCATGCTCGCGGCTAAACCGGCGCCACGCGATCTGCGAGCGGCTGTTGTACACGCCGCTGCCGAGCAACCGTCCGCGTGCGTCGCGGCAGTCGACCGCTTCGCCGTCGAGCGCGGGCGGGAGGAGCGTTTCCACTTCGTTGCCGAAGACCCACGGGTGTCCGCGCAAGGCGCGGGCGGCGGCGTTGTGTTTCAGGCGCAGCGAAGGCGTTTCCATTGGGCGACTGTCGCCGCGCGTCGCGGTCGCGGTAAACAAAAAAGCTCCCGGCCTCGCGAGCCGGGAGCCCATACCCTGAAACACAGTCCCCTGCAAATCGGTCAGGCCGTGCGCGCGTGCGCGTGGGCCATCTCGCGAACCTCTTCCGCTTCCGCGATCACCTGGAAGCCATCGCTGGTCTCCACCGCCACCGGCGCGCGACGCAGCGCAAACAGCATGGCATAGAGTCCGATGACGTGGATTGCGGCGATGATCGCGAAGAAGATGGTCATGGCGGAAAAGGAGTTCTCGATGTTGTCCCGTAAATCGGACGGCCTTTCCGGAGCTTGAAAAAAACTTCGTGAGGTCGATCCCCCAACGCCCCTTCAAGGCAACACCCCCAGCTCGCTCCACCTGTAGGCTACCTCGCCGAGGTGGCCCGGCCGACCGGAAGCCAGGTCGGCGACCTGGCCTGTAGGTGCGCCGCACGAGCGAAAACCACGTCGCTGTTCCGGAGCGGACACCACCGCCGCCAAGGCAGCGTTTGACAGCATTTCCGTCGGACCGAAGATTCGCCTCCGTGAGTTCCGTGGCCAACCGCGACAAATTTCGCTCCTTCCTCGCCGCCCGAGGGCTGCGCCTGACCAACCAGCGCATCGCCATCCTCGACGCCGCCGCGGCCCAGCCGGAGCATTTTACGGCTGAGGGCCTGCTCGGCGCCGCGCGCGCGATCGACGACTCCGTCTCGCGCGCCACCGTCTACCGCTCGCTGCCGATCCTCACCGAGTGCGGCATCCTACGCGAGGTCGACGTCGGCACCGGCAACAAGTTTTACGTCGCCAACCGCGACACCGCCCCCACCCAACACGCGCAGGTCCTCTGCCTCGACTGCGACCGGATCTTCGAGATCAGCGCGCCGTTCATGGAGTGGTATGGCGCCTCCGTCTGCTCAAAGCTCGGCCTCGAGCCCGTGAGCCAGCGCCTGCAAGTCCACGCCCGCTGCCCCGAGTTCCAGAAAACGGGGACGTGCAAGCACCGCAGCGCCTGACCGGCGCAGAGCCCAAGGTCCAAGTGCCAAACTCCAAAAAGGAGAAAGCACAAGGCTTCTCATCCGCTCCTCCACGGCGGGCAGTAAGCCCGGCAAATCCGAGACCCGAAACGCGAAACCTTTTCCGCTCATGCCCACCGCCCTCAACTACGAACCCGTCGTCCTCAAGCCGCTGACCGGCCCGCTGCCGCCGCTCACCGCCATCCAGGAGGAGATCCTCGCCCTCAAGCGCGAGCGCAACGCCGTCATCCTCGCCCACAATTACCAGGTCGAGGAGATCCAGCGCGTGGCCGATTACGTGGGCGACTCCCTCGGCCTCTCCTACCAGGCCGCGCAGTCGAACGCCGATGTGATCGTTTTCTGCGGTGTCCATTTCATGGCGGAGACGGCGAAGATCCTCAACCCGTCCAAGCCCGTCATCCTCCCCGATCTCGAAGCCGGCTGCTCGCTCTCCGATTCCTGCCCCGCCGACCAACTCGCCGCCTACCAGAAGGCCAACCCCGGTCTCTACACCGTCGCCTACATCAACTGCTCCGCTGGCGTGAAGGAGTTGAGCGACGTCATCTGCACCAGCGGCAACGCCGTGAAGATCGTGCAGCGCGTGCCCGCCGACCGCGAAATCCTCTTCGTTCCCGACCAGAACCTCGGCGCCTGGGTCATGAAACAGACCGGCCGCAAGATGCGCCTCTGGGCCGGCAGTTGCTACGCGCACGTGCTCTTCACCGTGCAAGCGCTCGAGAAGGTGAAACTCCAGTTCCCCGGCGCGCCCGTCGTCGCACACCCCGAGTGCGTCGAGGCCGTGCGCGATCTCGCCGACGAGGTGTGCAGCACCGAGCTCATGGTGAAGTTCGCCCGCAACCATCCGGCCAAGACGATCATCGTCGTCACCGAATCGGGCATGCTCCACCGCCTGCGCCGCGAAGTGCCCGACAAGACCTTCGTCGCCGGCCCGACCGACACCTGCGCCTGCAACGACTGCAAGTACATGAAGCTGAATACAGTCGAGAAGCTCCGCGACGCGCTCAAGACGCTCTCGCCGCAGATCCACCTCTCGCCCGAGACAATCGCCCGCGCCCGCACGCCCATCGAGCGCATGCTCGAGTGGAGCAAGTGAGCGGCCGATCCCGCTCCGCGTAAGTCGGGCTTCACGCCCGACTTCCTCGTCGCTGACCTGCCCCCCCCGACCAGCCGGGCATAAAGCTCGACCTACGTGAACGCTAGGGATGCCCCGCTTGTGGCACCGCTCGCGAGAGCGGCGATCTTGCCGCTGCCGTAGCGGAACGAAGGAGCCCGTGCCCTCAGCGCCTGACCGAATGTCAGCAATCGCGCGCACCCCCGCCCGCGTCGTCCCGCGTTCTTCCGGCTTCCATTTCAGCCGCCAAACGTGGCACGATTGAGCCGAAATGCAGCCCCACGATTCGTTCGAGTTGACCGCTCCCGAGTACTTCAACTTCGCCACCGACGTGATCGACCGCTGGGCCGAGTCCCGCCCCGACGCCCTCGCGCTCTGGTGGGTCGACGGCGCCACCCGCGCCGAGCGCCGGTACACGTTCCGCGAGATCGCCGCGCTCAGCGCGCAGGCCGCCAACTTCCTCCGCGCCTCCGGTGTGAAACGCGGCGACCGCGTGCTCGTGATGCTGCCGCGCCTGCCGCAATGGTGGATCTCGATGCTCGGCCTGATCCGTCTCGGCGCGGTGCCCGTGCCGGCCACGCTGCTGCTCACGCCCCGAGAAGTGCACTACCGCATCGAGACCGCCAAAGTCTCCGCGGTGATCACCACCGGCGATGGCATCGCGAAAGTCGGCGGTTTCCGCGGCGTGAGCCTCATCGTCGAGAGCGCCGCCGTGGGCTGGATCGATTTCGACGCCGGCCTGCGCACGGCCTCCAACGTTTTCCACGGCGAACCGATCCGCGCGACCGAGCCCGGCATCGTCTACTTCACCAGCGCCACGACCGGCGAACCGAAGATGGTCCTGCACACGCAGGCCAGCTACGCGATCGGACACCGCCTCACCGGCGGCCTCTGGCTCGACCTCAAGCCCGACGACGTGCACTGGAACATCTCCGATCTCGGCTGGGGCAAGGCCGCGTGGTCGAGCTTCTACGGCCCGTGGCAGATGGGCGCGTGCATCTTCGCCCTCGATGTGCACGGCAAATTCGATCCCGCGCTCACGCTCGACATGCTCGAGTGCTTCCCGATCTCCACGTGGTGCGCACCGCCGACCGCGCTCCGCCTCATCGTGCGCGAAGATCTGTCGAAGCGTCGTTTCCCGAAACTCCGCCACTGCGTCACCGCCGGCGAGCCGCTCAATCCCGAGGTCATCAAACTCTGGAAACAAGCCACCGGCCTCGACATCTACGAAGCCTACGGCCAGACCGAGACCGTCGTGCTCGTCGGCAACTTCCGTTCGCTCGACTTCCCGATTCGCCCCGGCTCGATGGGCAAAGCGACGCCCGGGATGAACGTCTCGTTGATCGACGACAGTGGAAACGAAGTGCCGCCCGGAACCGGCGAAGGCGAGATCGCCGTGCGCGTGAAGCCGCACCGCCCGCTCGGGTTGTTCCAGGAATACTGGCTCAACGCCGAGGAGACCGCCGACAAGTTCCACGGTGACTGGTATCTCACCGGCGACCGCGCCACCCGCGATGCCGACGGCTACTTCTGGTTCGTGGGCCGGCGCGACGATGTCATCAAGAGTTCCGGCTACCGCATCGGGCCATTCGAGGTGGAGAGCGCGCTCATCGAGCATCCGTCCGTCCTTGACGTCGCGATCGTCGGCAAGCCCGACCCCGCGCGCGGTCAGATCGTGAAAGCCTTCATCGTGCTGCGTGCCGGCACCACGCCGAGCGATGCGCTGAAGGAGGAATTGCAGCAGCACTGCAAACGCACGATCGCGCCCTTCAAGTACCCGCGCGAGATCGAGTTCGTCGCGGAGCTCCCGAAGACGACCAGCGGCAAGACCCGCCGCGTCGAGCTCCGCGCTCGAGACCAGCAGCGCTGAACGCCGGCGCCCTTTGTAGGTCGGGCTTTACGCCCGACTCTCCGCTGCCAGACGAGTCGGGCGTAAAGCCCGACCTACAGAGAACTTCGCTCCGCCTCGTGGCGCCGCTCGCGCCGCGAGCGGCGGAGCACTCCACCTGTGGAGCTGCACGCAAGAGCAGCTATCCGTGCGTCCTCGCTACTTCCCTACTTCTTCTCCGGTGGCTGGCGGAAGATGTCATCCAAGGTGAGCCCCGTGAGCCGCTTGATCCCGGCGAGCAGATACCACAGGGCGAAGAGCGTCACCACCAGGCTCGGCAGCACGTTCACCGGCCAGCTCAGCGCCAGCATGCGGCCCATCTCGGCCTTGAACTCGACCGTGTTCGGCGGGCTCTTCAACACCACGCGCGCGAGTACGAAATTCGTCACGGCACTCAGGAAAAACGACGCCGCCAGCAGCCATGTGGCGCGCACGAGCAGTTTCTCGAACGTCGCCTGCGCACCGCGCTCAGCGAGCACGTCGGCCACCTTCGCCGTGTCCAGAATCTTGTCGCTGTAGAGCAGTGTCCGAACGAGCGGAGTCGACGTCCAGAGCGAGCCGACAACCGCCACGCCGAAGACCAGCGGCACCGCCGCCTCCTTCACTGCGATCCAGATCGCCGCCACCTCGAACAACCCGAGCCCGCCCGTGAGCAGCGTCGAGATGAAGCCCACGACCGAGAAGAAATTCCACTTCCGCCGCACGACCAGGTCGTACGCGCCGTAGCCCACGGGAAACGCGAGCGCCACGATCAACGCCCAGACCGGCCCCAACCCTGGGCTTTGCCAGAACAGCACCTTCGCCGGCCCGCTGAACTTGATCAGGATAAGCGAGGGCAACACCACGTTGCAGACCAGGTTCAGCAGCAGGTTTTCCTGCTTTTCGGCGGGCGCGGTCGCGGCGGATTCGGTCATGTCGCGCGCCATTGAGCCGAACCACCCTACGTTGAACAGCGTTTTCCCGCCCACCTTGAACCGCTGCCACCGCGCACCGTTCTTCTCGCTCGCGCGCCCCGAGCGGCCGCCCATCCTCGGCCCGTCCTCGCCATCATGTCCACCTCGACGATCCTCCTCGGCGTCAACATCGACCACGCCGCCACGCTCCGCCAAGCCCGCTATCGCGCCGAAACGGAGACCTGCGGCCGCTTCATCGAGCCCGATCCTGTCGAACTCGCGCTCGCCGCCGAACGCGCCGGCGCCGACGGCATCACCGTCCATCTCCGCGAGGACCGCCGCCACATCCAGGAACGCGACGTCTGGCGCCTGCGCGAGTCGATCAAGACGCGCCTCAATCTCGAGATGGCCTGCACCGATGCGATGGTGGCTTTCGCACTCAAGCTGAAGCCGGAGTTCGCCTGCCTCGTCCCGGAAAACCGCACCGAGGTCACGACCGAGGGCGGCCTCGATGTCGTCGGCCAGCATGCCCGAGTGCGAGATACAGTGGCCGCGCTCACTGCCGCCGGCATCAAGACGAGCCTCTTCATCGGCCCCGACGATGCCGCGCTCGAGGCCGCCGCCGAGATGAAGAGCCCGTTCGTCGAGCTCCACACCGGCGCCTTCGCCCATGGCTATTTCACCCCGGAGCTGGCGAACGAACTCGCGCGACTCCACCGCGCCGCCGCGCTCGGCCAGAAACTCGGCCTGACGGTGAACGCCGGCCACGGTATCAATTACGTGAACATTGCCGAAGTCCGCCGGATCCCCGGGCTGCACGAGCTCAACATCGGCCACAGCATCATCTCCCGCGCGCTGCTCACCGGCATCGACGAAGCGGTGCGCGAGATGAAGCGCCGGATGAACGACCGCTGATTGCGCCTAGCGGTTCGCCGCATCGTCCAGCGGTTCCCGTGCGACCTCGTTGTCGTCAAAAACTCGAGGCGTCTGGCCGCACAAATCCTTTGCGCAGCGCGTAACGGATCAGCTCGGCCTGCGTGGCGGCCCCGAGCTTCTTCATGATGTTGCGGCGATGCGAGTGCACCGTCCACGCAGTGAGCCCCATCTGCGCCGCGGCCTCGTCGTTCGACAAACCGCGGCCGAGGAGCTGCAACAACTCCTGCTCCCGATCGCTCAGCACCTTCGGGAACGAGGTCGGATCCGCCCGCATCTCGCGGTGCACCCGCTGCACGACCTCGGCGTAGTAGACGCGGCCGGAAGCGACCGTCTCGATCGCCGTGCGGAGCACATCGGGCTGCTGGACGTTCTTGTCGACGAATCCCTGGATACCGATCTCGCGAAGCCGGTGAATGGTGACCTCGTCGCGCAACGAGGTGAGCACGAGGACCCGCACCTCCCGGAGTTTCTCGAACAGTTGCTCCGCGACATCGAGTCCGTCGCCGTCGGGAAGTTGAAGATCGAGCAGCACAATGTCGGGCCGGAGCGGCGGAATCCGTTCCAGCGACTCCCTCACCGTGCCGACATCGCAAACCACTTCGTAGCCGAACTGCGTGGTGCACAGCCCCACCAGCAGACGCCGGAAGAGCTCCTGATCTTCCACGATGGCGAGTCGGATCGGCGGCATGGATCGTTTGGGATTGGCGGATTCAGTGAAAGCGCGCCCGTCGTCGCAAGCTCGCACGCGTCAGACGCGCCGCTTCGCCGCGGCCGCCACCAAGTATGTCGGCCGACCGTCGGCAAACGCTGCGGGGTGGCTTCGCGGAGCGAGGCTCACGTTGCGCTACCGATCGACGCTCAACGCTTCTGCTGCTTCGCGGTGTAGAGCGCGACGAGCGCGGCGCCGATCGCCTGCGACAGCTCGCCTAGCGTGGCCGGCACGATCTTCACAGTGGCGCGCTGCGCCGGGAAAAGGTACGGCATCGCCGTCTCACGCACGATCCGCAGGTAGCGTTCCCGGAATTCCGGTGTCGTCGATTCCGGATCCATGAGCCCGCCGCCGATCACGACATACTTGGTGTCGAGCGCGAGCATCAGGTTGGCCACATGCAGTCCCATCGCCTTCGCCTGGAAATCGAAAATCTCGAGCGCGAGCAGATCGCCTTTCTGCGCGCGTCCGCGCAGCGAGAGCGCCTTCTCCTTCGGCGTGCCCGCCGCGGTGGCGAGTTCGTGCTGCGGGTACTTCTTCAACATGTCCGCGAGCAGATGGGGCAGCCCGGAGATCGTCGTGTACGCCTCGACGCAGCCCCAATCGCGGCCACAGCCGCAGGGATAGGCCCGCACCCCGCCGAGCAGGTGCAACGGAGCCGGCATGTGCCCAGCCTCCATTCCGGCGAGCGTATCGCCATCGAGCGGCATGCCGTCGGGACCTACGTAGGCCGTGCCTAGGCCGGAGCCGGGCGCGAGCATCAGCACCGAGGCTTTCTCGTTGCCGCGCACGCGTTGCGCTTCGCCCACGCCGCCCAGGTTGCCGTCGTTGCCGACGACCAACGGCACCGGACGCCCTGCCGCGGCAGCGAGCGCCTTGGAATAGTCGCTGAAAAAATCCCAGCCGATGAAGCTCGTGGGCAGGTTCGCCGAACGATCGAGCACGCCGTAACGCTGGTATGGCCCGGGCAACGCCAAGCCCACGCCGCGCACATCGGACCAGAGCAGGCCGTTCTCCGACAAGAATCCCGATACACCATCGACCCACCCGTCGATGACGGTTTGCGTGCCGAGCTGAGAGTTGGTCGAACTCTGGCGAAGCTTCTGTGAGATCGCCGAGCCGTCGGCCCACACGCCGCAGGTTTTTGAGGTGGTGGCGCCGCTGTCGGTGCCGATGAACACGCCTTGGGTTTTCACGAGGATGGAAGCAGTTTTCGGATGTATTCGGGGAGGGAGGCGCGTCGGTGCAGCGCTAGCGTGCGTGGACCGGCATGCCGGGTTGCGATTTCCGCGACCGTGTCACCGACCGTCAATCCATTTGCCCGCAATCAAGCGCCCCCCCACCGCTCAGTCGTTTGGGTGATGCAAAGCCCAACGCGCCGGGGTCCGTCCGGGAGCAGAAAGTCGGCGGAAAATTTCTTCATCGCGACGCGCATCGGAGTGTTGACAAGCGCGCGCGCAGCCCTGTGCTAGCGGACCTTTCTGCCACTGCCCAGTAGCTCAGCGGTAGAGCAGGTGACTGTTAATCACTTGGTCGCTGGTTCGATCCCAGCCTGGGCAGCCATTTTCTCGAAAACGCACCCGGTGTCAGACGATGACACCGGGTGTCTTTTTTCCTGGAGCTCAATGCTTTGCAGGAGATCGCGGACCTGCTGCAGAAAGTCGGGCCGTGCCACCGGGTGACCGGAATTGTCGGAGCTTTGTGTGCGCAGTTGTGTGCGTGTTTCCAGAGGAGAACCGGCCGGACTTTGTGTGCTTTGTGTGTGCGCCTCTCCCGGGGCGGCCTCCTTCGCAGCGACCAGCGCCGGGGTGCCGATCCACGGCAGCTTCGCCACCTCGTCGTGCAGGCCGAGCGCCGGCACATCGGTGTAGACCTTCGCCGTCAGGTTCGCGTCGGAGTGCCCGAGCAACTCCTGCGCGGCGCGCTGATTGATCCCGTAGCGCACGCCGAGC
>DATGXO010000205.1:0-25209 GCA_035298965.1 Opitutaceae bacterium
CGAGAGTTCGCTCGCGTCACCACTCGGCTTCGACGCCGACGGCGAGCCGGTCGGCCTCGGCGAGGCGGCTCGTGACGAAGGCGTCTCCGGCTGGGCGGTCTGGTCGATGGGCGAGTACGTCGCCCGCCACGGTCTGGACCACGTGCCGCGTGCGCTTGCCTGCCTGCACGCGCTCACGCAGCGGTTTTCCGCCGAGTTCGCGATCCGGCCGTTTCTTCAACGCCACCCCGCGACCACGCTGCGCGCCTTGGAGAAATGGACACGCGATCCGAGCGCGCACGTGCGCCGGCTCGTGAGCGAGGGTAGCCGGCCGCGCCTGCCGTGGGGCCTGCGGCTGCAGGCGTTCGTCGCCGACCCGTCGCCCACATTCCCGCTGCTGCGCGCGTTGCAGGATGACCCTTCGGCCTACGTGCGCCGCAGTGTGGCAAACCACCTCAACGACATCGCCAAGGACCACCCCGACCTCGTCGCCGCGTGGGTGCGCGAGCATCTCGCCGACGCCGGGCCCGAGCGCATCGCGCTGCTGCGCCACGCCAGCCGCACGCTCATCAAGGCGGGACATCCCGCCACGTTGGAGGCATGGGGCCTCGGCCGCGCGCTTCACGGCAAGGCCTCGCTCACGCTTACCGCCGCCGAGGTGTGCATCGGCGGCGCGCTCGGCCTCAACGTGCAACTCCGCTCGACCGACTCCGCTCCGCAGCCGCTCGTGATCGACTACGCCGTGCACCACGTGCGCGCCAACGGCGAACGTTCCCGCAAGGTCTTCAAAGGCTGGAAACTCACACTCGCCGCCGGCGAGAAACGCACGCTCGCCTGCCGCCACAGCTTCAAGCCGGTGACGACGCGCCGCCTCTATCCCGGCCCGCACCGGATCGATCTGCTCATCAACGGCCAGATCGTCGCCGGGCGGGAGTTCCCACTGTTGCCGGCGTAGGCGCCACGACCGGACGCGCAGCAATCGGCCAACGCAGGCCGCGTGGGCCGCCGCCGAGGGCGCGATTTGCGTATTCGGCGGTCCGGATGATCCGTTGTCCCCAGCATGAGCACTTCCGCCGACAATCGTCCGCACGTCGTGGTCCTCGGAGCCGGTTTCGCCGGCCTGACATTTGCGCAACGGTTTCCCGACGGGCTCGCGCGCGTGACGCTCGTCGACCGCACCAACCATCACCTCTTCCAACCGCTGCTCTACCAGGTCGCCACCGCCGGGCTCGCCGTGCCCGACATCGCCCAGCCCGTGCGCTCGATCCTCGCGAAGAAACGCGACGTGACGGTGTTGATGGACGAGGTCACCGGCTTCGACCTCGCGAACCGCACCGTGCGCCTGAGCCACGGCGAGTTGGCCTACGACCACCTCGTCGTCGCGCTCGGCGGGCGCACGAGCTACTTCGGCCATCCCGAGTGGGAGCAGCACGCGCCGGGATTGAAGACGATCGACGACGCGATCCGCATCCGGCGCAACGTGCTCCACGCCTTCGAGCGCGCCGAGATGACCGACGATCCCGCCGAGCGCCAGCGGTTGATGACGATCGTCGTGATCGGCGGCGGCCCGACCGGCGTGGAGCTCGCGGGAACATTTGCGGAATTGCAGCGCCATGTGCTCGCCCGCGATTTCCGCCGGCTGAATCTGCGCATGGCGCGCGTCATCCTCGTCGAGGGCAGCCCGCGGCTCCTCGGCGCCTACCCGCCGGAGCTCTCCGATCGCGCCCGCACCCAACTCGAGAGCCTCGGCGTGGCCGTGTGGGTCGGCACGCAGGTGAAGGAGATCCGCGCGGGCGAAGTCGTCCTGCCCAACGAAACGCTGCGCGCCGCCAACATCATCTGGGGCGCCGGCGTCGCGGCCTCGCCGCTCGGCGCACAGCTCGGCGCCGAGACCGATCGCGCCGGCCGCGTGAAGGTCCTGCCCGATCTCAGCCTCCCCGGCCGTCCCGAAGTGCGCGTGCTCGGCGACATGATCGCGCTCACCGACCCCAAAGGCCAGGTCGTGCCCGGCGTGTCGCCGGCCGCGATGCAGGCGGGGACCTACCTGGCCCGCCAACTCGCCCGTGAACTCCGCGCCGGCGCCCCGGCGGACCCGGCGCAGCGCGCGCCGTTCGTTTATTTCGACAAAGGCTCGATGGCCACGATCGGGCGCTCACGTGCGGTGGCGAAGATCGGGAAGCTGCAGTTCAGCGGGTTGAGCGCGTGGCTCGCGTGGCTGTTCATCCACCTCGTTTTCCTCGTCGGCTTCCGCAACAAACTCTCGGTGCTGCTCTCGTGGACCTATTCGTACCTGACATTCCGCCGCGGCGCGCGCGTCATCTACGGTTTTCCCGCCGGTGGCGAACGCCCAGGCGCGCCCGCCCAGTAAGCCACAGCCCCGGCGCCGCTTCGCCACGTTCCAAACAGAATCGCGAATTGCGGCTTCCTTTGCACGACGGCGCCCCCCAATGTCCGCGCCGCTCGTCGGTAGATCACGGTTCATTCCTCCACGCGCCTCGCGCGTGACACGCCTGGGCCAAGCTCCCCTGTCGCGCACGCTTCGCCCACCGCGGAGCGCCACGTTTAGCCCATCATGTCCCAACCTCTGATCATTCAGGGCGGCATGGGCGTCGCCGTCTCCAACTGGCGTCTCGCCCGCTCCGTCGCCCAACTCGGCCAACTCGGCGTCATCTCCGGAACGCTGCTCGCGGTCGTCTTCGCGCGCCGCCTTCAATCCGGCGACCTCGGCGGCCACATGGCCGACGCCATGGCGCACTTCCCGATCCCGGCGATGGCTGAGCGTGTACGGGCCGCCTACTACATGCCGGGCGGCAAGGCCGCCGATGCGCCGTTCAAGGCCGTCGCCATGCCGGGCGTGAACCCCTCCCGCGCCCTCGCGGAGCTCACCGTCGTGGCGAACTTCGTCGAGGTGCACCTCGCCAAGCAGGGCCACACCAATCCCGTCGGCATCAACCTGCTTGAGAAGATCCAGGTCGGCACGCTCACCTCGCTCTACGGCGCGATGCTCGCCGGCGTCGATTATGTGCTGATGGGCGCCGGTATCCCGCGCGAAATCCCGGGCGTGCTCGACCGCTTCGCCGCCGGCGAACCCGCGGAACTCGCGATCGATATCGCCGGCGCGCCCGCCGGCGCGGACAAGACCTTTGCGCGCTTCGACCCCTCCGATTTCTTCGGCGCGCCCGCGCCCCAACTCCGCCGCCCGCAGTTCCTCGCCATCGTCTCCTCGGCCACGCTCGCGATCACGTTGGCGAAAAAATCCACCGGCCGCGTCGACGGCTTCATCGTCGAAGGCGATGTCGCCGGCGGTCACAACGCCCCGCCGCGCGGCCCAATGCAGCTCAGCGCCGAGGGCGAACCCATCTACGGACCGCGCGATGTGCCCGATCTGCCGAAGATCGCCGCGCTCGGGCTGCCGTTCTGGCTCGCCGGTTCCTACGCCGAGCCGGAGAAGTTCGCCGCCGCCCGCGCCGCCGGCGCCGCCGGCGTGCAGATCGGCACCGCGTTCGCGTTCTGCGAGGAATCCGCCGTGCGCCCCGATCTGCGTCGTGAAGTTTGCCGCCTCGCCCGTTCCGGCCAGGCGCGCGTGCACACCGATCCGCTCGCCTCGCCCACCGGTTTCCCGTTCAAGGTGATCCAGATGGCGAACACGCTCTCGACCGACGAGGTCTACGGCGCGCGCCCGCGCATCTGCGATCTCGGCTACCTGCGCGAGCCCTACGCCCGCGCCGACGGCTCGATCGGCTACCGCTGCGCCGCCGAGCCCGACGCGGATTTCGTCCGCAAGCAGGGCGATCCCGCCGCGCTTCGCGGTCGCAAATGCCTCTGCAACGGCCTCATCGCCACCGCCGGCCTCGCGCAGGTCCGCGCCGACGGCACGGCTGAGCCCCCGATCCTGACCGCCGGCAACGACATCTCCCAGCTCGCGCGTTTCCTGCCCGGTGACGCCGAGAGCTACACCGCCGCCGACGTGATCCGCTACGTGCTCGGCTGAGCCGCGTCAGTCGAGCGACGAGAGTCGAGGCACGAGAGCCGGACTTCCCGCAGCGTGGGGATCCGGCCGTTTTCTCGACGGTGAATGCGTAACTGGCGTCGTCGCTCGTCACTCGACCGCATCCCCGCCGCTCAATCCCGTTTCAAAGTCAGCCCCGGCACCTGCGCCGCCGCGCGCACGACAATCTCGACATCCTTCTCGCCGCGGAAACCGGAGAACGCCGCCGCGAACAATCGCCCGTCGGGGCCGAGCAGCGGCACGCCGCCTTCCCAACCGATGAAGTCCGGCCGCATGATCCCGAACGGACCGTCGTCGAGCTGCTTCGCGTAGACCAACTCCTCGAATCGCCCGGTCGCGTAACCCGTCGCACGCACCTGGATCACTTTGCGGCTCGCGATGCCGAAGACCCAGCGGCCCTTGGAAGCGTTGTCGCCGAAGAGGCGGCCGACGAACCCACCGTCCGGCGCGATCACGCAGCAGGCCGCGTTGCCGCCGGCCGACATCTCGCGGTCGATCGGATCGCGCAGGTATTCGGAAATCAGTTTCGCGATCTCGTCGACGAGTTGCTGCGCGAGTGCGGAGTCGGACGGCGTGCTCATGTGCGGCCAATGAACGCGGCCCGCCGGCGCCGTCGACCGCGAAGCCATGGCGATGCATTCGCCGGGCGAGCCGAGCGCTCCCGTTCGGCGCTGGCGCCGGTCGCGACCTTGCCGCGAGCGTTGTCGCCGACTTCGATCGAGCCATGCGCCTCGAGCATTTTGCGCTCTGGACTCCGCGCCTGGAAACGTTGCGGGAATTCTATGTCGGCCATCTCGGCTGCACCGCCGGTCCGCTCTACGAAAGCCGCACGCGGCCGTTCCGCTCGTACTTCCTCACGTTCCCCGGCGGCGGCCGGCTGGAACTCATGGAGCAACCCGGGCTCGAACCGCCCGCCGCCGGCCCTGCGCCGGATCGCACCGGCTACGCACATTTCGCGCTCACGCTCGGCAGCGAGGACGCGGTGCGCGCCGCGACCGAGCGGCTTCGCGCCGCCGGCGTGGGCGTGATCGGCGAGCCGCGCCGCACCGGCGACGGCTACTTCGAGAGCGTGGTGCTCGATCCCGACGGAAACCGGATCGAGCTCACCGCATAAGGTCGCCCTACCACCGAGTTCAGGACTTCGATTTCAGCAGCTTCTCGCGCGCGACGAACAGCAGGAAGCCGGTGAGCAACACGAACGGCAGGAGCGAGAGCGCATCGGCCCAGTCGCCGGCGTAGAAGGGGTTCACCGCCTCGGCCCAGCCGGCGATTCGTGCGTCGAGCCCGCTGAGCACGCCCGTGAGCAGCGCGATCAGGATGCCCGCGATCGCGCCACCCGCGATGTAGCCGGACGCCAACAACACGCCCGGACTCTTGTCGCTCTCCGCGGCCAGTTGCGCCTCGTCGAGATCCATGTGCCGCAGCTCGTGCCGCTTCTTGCGGTCGACCAGCCAGCGCACCAGGCCACCGATGAAGATCGGGCTCGAGGAGGACAGCGGCAGATACACGCCCACCGCGAACGCCAGCGACGGGATGCCCGAAAGCTCGAGCGTGATCGCGATGAACACACCGAGCAGCACCAACGCCCACGGCAGTTTCCGATCGAGAATGCCTTTGATGATGTAGCTCATCAGTGTGGCCTTCGGTGCGGCGTATTTGCGCGCTTCCGTGCCGTCGGGCCGTTTCGTGAATGCGCCGTTGATGCCCGGATCGACGAGCCACACGGCGCGGCCCTCCGCATCGATCAGGTATTTGCCCGCGGGCCCGCCGGCATCGTCGGTCTTGTGCCACGAACGGTAGGTCGCGCCATCGGCCGCGGCCTGCGGCCCGGCGAGTTTCTCCTCGTGTGCGCCGACGAGTTGCTCCGCGGAAACGTGCAACTCCGGCGCGACCTGCGCCGCCGGCACGTACACCGTGCCGTCGCGGTTCAGCACGAGCAGGATCGGGCCGAGCGCGAGTGCCGAGACCAGCGCGCCGACGAGGATCGCGTACTGCATGAGCTTCGGCGTGCCGCCGACGAGAAAGCCGGTTTTCAGATCCTGCGAGGTCGTGCCGCCGTTCGACGACGCGATGCAGACGATCGCGCCCACCGACAACGCACCGACGTACGCCGCGCCACCCGTGCGGCCGATCAGCAGGAACACGAGACACGTCAGCAGCAAGGTCGCCACCGTCATGCCGGAGATCGGATTTGAGGAGGAACCGATCTCGCCCGTGAGCCGCGACGAAACCGTCACGAAGATGAAGCCGAACACAATGATGAGCAGCGCACCGAGCACGTTCATCTCGAGCGGCCGCGCCAATGTGATCGCCGCGATCAACGCCACCGTGCCGATCGCGACGAACTTCATCGAAAGATCGCGATCGGTGCGCGCGACTGCGGCGCCGCTCGTCGGTTCACCGCGCGAACCGCGGAAATCCGCCAGCCCCGCGCGCAGCCCGTGCCAGATCGTCGGGATCGAGCGCACCACGCTGATGATGCCGCCGGCCGCCACCGCACCCGCGCCAATGTAGAGCACGTAGGCGCCGCGGATCTGATCGGGACTCATTTCGGAAATCGGAATCGTGCCGGGCGCGAGTGGTCCCGCGATCCGGTCACCGAAAAACTTGATCAGCGGGATGAGCACGAGGTACGCGAGCACGCCACCCGCACACATGATCGAGGCGATGCGTGTACCGATGATGTAGCCCACACCGAGCAGTTCCGGCGAAACCTCCACGCCCACCGAGCCGCCGTTGAACGGCGCGCCGAAAACCTTGTTCGCGACATCCTTCCAGCCGCGCAACGCCACATTGAGCGTCTTGTAGAGCAGCCCCACGCCAAAGCCCGTGAAAATCACCTTCGCTCCGGGAAGCTTGCCCACGCCCGCCGCGGCCGCCGCGCGCATCTCCGCCTTCGCGGACTCCGACGCCGCCGCCCGACTCTCCTCCGAAGCGCCGGCGATCAATACCGCCGCGCACGCCGTGCCCTCGGGATATTTCAGCACGCCATGTTCCTTCACGATCAACGCCCGCCGCAGCGGAATCATCATGAGGATGCCGAGCAGCCCGCCGAGCACGCCGACCAGCATCACGCGCGTGATCTCGAGGTCGAAACCGAGGATGAGGATCGCCGGCATTGTCGCGCCGAGGCCGAACGCGATCGACTCGCCCGCCGAGCCCGCCGTCTGCGCGATGTTGTTCTCCAGGATCGAGGCGTCGCGGCCGCCGAGCTTCGACCAGCCGCGGAACAGCGCGAGCGAGATCACCGCGACGGGGATCGACGCGCTCACGGTCAATCCGACCTTGAGCACGAGGTAGAGCGACGACGCGCCGAAGAGGATGCCGAGCAACGTACCCGTGATCAGGGCACGCGCCGTGAACTCCGGCAGGATCGTGGAAGCTGGGATGAACGGCTCGAAGCCGCGGGGCGATTTGGATTCGTCGGCCATGGGCGATGGGGCCCGATGACCGCAGGAACCGTGCCCCGCCGCAACGCCGGACTGCGCGAGCAGGCCGGCGCGATGGGGCGACGCGCCCCGGCTGGATTCACCACCTCACCGGCGGTCGGGGAAACGCGGTGTCATTTCTCCGCGTCCGCCTCGCCCTCGCGGTCCTCCCACGGGCGCTCGCGGCGTTGCTTGGCCTGCTCACGATTCGCGCGGTCGCGCTCGGCCTGCTCACGGTCGGCCTCGTCGCGGATGCGCTCGCGCTCGCGTTGGCTCCGGCGGCGCTCCTGTTCGATGCGGTGACGATCGTCCTCCACCGCGCGGCGTTGCCGCTCCACTTGGTCGAGATTCGTGCGGCGCTCCTCGTCGCGCCAACGGCGTTCCTCCTGGCGCAACTGGAACTCGTCGTCGCCCCGGCGGCGCGCCTCGACCCGGCGCCGGTGCTCGTCCTCGCGCAACAACCACTGCTGCCGCTTCCACTCCCAATCCGCCTTCGCGCGGTTCCATTCCAGCTCCTCCTCGTTCCAACGCCGCATCTCCTCCGCGCGGTCCAGCTCCATGCGGCGCCGGTCGGTCTGCGCGTCCGGATGTTGCAACGCCGACCACTGCTCGTGCTCGCGTTGCCGCCGGCGCCACGTCTCCTCACGGAGGCGCCAGTTGTCCTCCTCGCGTCGCCAATTTTCCTCTTCGCGCGACCAGGCGCGCTCGTCGGGTTCGGGAGTCTCGCCCTCGGTCTGGGCGACCACGCGCTCGCGAATCCGCCGCGCCTCGTCGCCCGCCGTCTCGTCGCGTTCCGCTCGACCGCTGGCCGCCAGCCCGACCGCCGCCGCCACGGTGAAGACCAACATAGTGCGCTTGTCCATGGTGCGCGCATCCCAGCATGCCGGCCGATCCCGCTCAAGCCGGCATCTGCCGCCCGCCGCCGGCGCCGGCCGGTCAAGAAAACCCGCGCCGAACCGAAGAGTGGTGACATGCCCACGCCCGCCCTCCTCCGCGTTCCCGCCCTGCTGCTCCTCGCCGCCACCGCGCTCGCCCTCCACGCCAATCCATCACCGGCCCGCGCCGTGCCCGCCGAGGATGCCCTCCGGCTTCTGCTCGACGGCAACCGCCGGTTTGTCGCGGGGCAGGCGGTGCACTTCCAGCAGGACGCGTTGCGGCGCCATGTCACCGCGGTCGAGGGACAGCGGCCCTTCGCCGTAGTCCTCACCTGTTCCGATTCGCGCGTGCCGCCAGAGCTGCTCTTCGATCAGGGGATCGGCTGCCTGTTCGTCGTACGTGTCGCCGGAAATGTCGCGCGCACCGACGAAGTAGCGACCGTTGAGTACGGCGTCGGCCACCTCGGTGCCCGCCTGGTGCTCGTGCTCGGGCACACGCGCTGCGGCGCGGTGACGGCCGTCGTCGAAGAGGCGCATGTCGGTCCGAATCTCGCGCAATTGGTCGGCCCGGTCGCCCCCGCCGCCGCGCGCGCGCGCGCCGCGAATCCCGGTCTGCACGGCGCTCCGTTGGTCGAGGCCGCCGTGCGCGCCAATGTCGAACAAGCCATCGCCGATCTTAACCGCCTGAGCCCGGAGCTGGCCCACGCCGTCGAACTGGGCGAAACGCGGCTTGTCGGCGCGATCTATGATTTGGAGACGGGCGAGGTGCAGTTGCTCGACACGAAGACGCCCGCGCCCGCCGAGAATCCCGAGGAGTGGGCGCCACGCCCCTCGCCCACGCCGCACGCGCATTGAGCGACCGCTCGAAATCCCCGGGCGAAATCGCACAGGCGGAGGAGGCGGGGTGTCGGCTGTTCAATGTGGAGCTGCTCGCGAGAGCAGCTGTCCCGCACAACGTAGCCATCGCCGTCCTCGCGTACGGCGCCACACCACAGATCTTCCCCGCGAGTTCGGCTTCCTTCGCGACTCCACCTCGTGGTTTCGCTCGCCAGCCCCGTCGCCCAGCGGCAGTTTCGCGCCTTCCGCATTCCGGCCGTTGACCGACGGCCATTTGTCATTCGTCATCCGTCCCTCATTCTTCCCGCCATGTCCTGGTCCCGTTTCACCGCGCTCTCCTTTCACGACGAACGTCTCGGCTTCACGCTCGACCTGAGCCGCATGAATTTCGATGCCGATGCCCTCGGCATCCTCGAACCGAAGTGGCAGCAGGCCTTCGACGACATGGCCATGCTCGAGCAGGGCTCGATCGCCAATCCCGACGAGCAGCGCATGGTCGGCCACTACTGGCTGCGCTCCCCGGCGCTCGCGCCCACGCCGGAGATCAAGACCGCCATCTCCGATGCGCTCACCCGCATCGAGGATTTCGCCGGCCGCGTGCACCGCGGCGAGCTCGCCGGCCCGCGCGGGCCGTTCAAGCACGTGCTCGTGATCGGCATCGGCGGCTCCGCCCTCGGCCCGCAGTTCGTGCGCGAGGCGCTCGGCCATCCGCAGACCGACAAGATGGCGCTCTGGTTCTTCGACAACACCGATCCGGACGGCATGGATACCGTGCTCGCCGCCCTCGCCGGCAAGCTCCACGAGACCGTCGCGCTCGTCATCTCGAAATCCGGCGGCACGGTCGAAACGCGCAACGGCATGCTGGAGGCCGCCGCCGCGTTCAAGGCCGCCGGCCTGAATTACCCGAAACATTTCGTCGCCGTCACCGGCGAGGGTTCGAAGCTCGACAAGATCGCCGAAGGCGAAGGCTGGCTCGCCCGTTTCCCGATGTGGGACTGGGTCGGCGGCCGCACCAGCGAGCTCGGGCCGGTGGGCTTGTTGCCCGCCGCGCTCCAGGGCGTCGACATCGGCGAACTGCTCGCCGGCGCCGCCACGATGGACCAGCTCACCCGCCGCGATGTGCTCCGCGAGAACCCCGCCGCGCTCCTCGCGACCGCGTGGTTCCTCGCCACCAAGGGCGCCGGTGAGAAGGACATGGTCATCCTCCCGTACAAGGACCGCCTGCTCCTCTTCTCGCGCTACCTCCAGCAGCTCGTCATGGAGTCGATCGGCAAGGAGCTCGACCTCGCCCGCCGCGTCGTCAACCAAGGCATCGCCGTCTACGGCAACAAGGGCTCGACCGACCAGCACGCCTACGTGCAACAGCTGCGCGAAGGCGTGAACAACTTCTTCGTGACGTTCATCGAGGTCCTCCGCGACCGCGCCGGCGACTCGATGGAAGTCGAGGCCGAGGGCATCACCTCCGGCGACTACCTCCAGGGCTTCTATCTCGGCACGCGCGACGCGCTCACCGAGAAGGGCCGCGAATCGCTCACGATCACCGTGCCCGATGTCTCGCCGCGCACCGTCGGCACGCTCATCGCCCTCTACGAACGTGCCGTCGGCTTCTACGCGACGCTGGTGAACATCAACGCCTATCACCAGCCCGGCGTCGAGGCCGGCAAGAAGGCCGCCACCGCGGTGATCGCGCTGAAGAAGAAGATCACCGGCGCGCTCGCGGCCGACCCCGGCACCGCGTTCACCGCCGAGGCGCTCGCCGCCCGCATCGGTGCCGATGCCGAACTCACGTTCAAAATCCTCGAGCACCTCGCGGCCAACCCGCAGTCGAAGGTCACACGCCAGCGAGGCGCCACCTGGTACGCGGCCACGTACACCCGCAGCTGAGCGGGCACCGACACCGCGCCGGCCACACGTTCGCCCTCTTCGGCGGAGCGCCTCGAGCGCTCCGCCTTTTTTGCGCCCAGTCGCCGCCCGCCGCTGGCCGAGGGCGGGAAAACGAGTTTGTTGCGCGCCTAAACTTCTCGGCCGCCGGCCCGATGTTAATCGCGCCGCACGCCCGGTGGGCGCGCGCGCATCACCACCATGGCTCTGCTGGATATCGATTCGCTTACCCCGGGGATGAAAGTCGGGAAGGATGTCGTCGAGGCGTCCGGCCAGGTGCTGCTGCGCGCCGGCACCGAGATGTCCGAGAAACACCTGCGCGTGCTCCGTTCGTGGGGCATCCAACAGGTGGAGATCGAAGGCCCCAAACCGCCCGACACCGAGGACACGTTCCTCTCGCGCGCCAGCCCCGAGTTGCTCGACCGCGCTCAGGCCAGCGTGAACGAACGTTTCCGCCACGCCGATCCCGTGCACCCCGCGATCGCCGAACTCATGCGCCTGGCGGTCGTCGCCGAGTTGCGCCACCTCATCCCCTCCGCGCCCCCGCCGCCCCCCGCGCCATGAGCACCACCGTCTCCCAGCTCATCTCCCGGGTCCGCACCGTCTACTCGCTCCCGCAGACGTTCCACCGGCTGCAGGAGGTCGTGCAGAACCCCGACAGCTCGATGAGCGACATCGGCGAGGTGTTGATGGCCGACCAGGCCCTCTCCGCCCGCATCCTCCAGCTGGCCAACAGCTCCTTCTACGGTTTCCCCTCGCGCATCGAGACGATCAGCCACGCCGTCACCATGATCGGCGCCGAGCAGATGGTCGCCCTCGTGCAGGGCACCTGCGTGGCCTCGATCTTCAACCGCGTGCCGCGCGAGCTGGTGAACATGGAGATGTTCTGGACGCACAGCATCGCCTGCGGCGTGACCGCGCGCCTCATCGCCGCCCGTCGCCGCGAACCGAACACTGAGCGCTTCTTCCTCCTCGGCCTCCTGCACGACATCGGCCGGCTCGTGATCTTCCAGCACCTGCCCGACGAAGCCGCGGCCACGCTCGCCCAGTCCGGGCGAGACCGCCGCCTGCTCCACCAGGCCGAGACCGCCGTGCTCGGCTTCGACCACTCCACCGTCGGCTACGATCTCCTCCGCACGTGGAAGCTCCCGAGCCGCCTCTGCGAGCCGATCAAGATGCACCACAGCTACGCCGGCTCGAGCCTCTACCCGATCGAGACCGCCATCCTGCACACCGCCGATGTCATCGTAAACGCGATGCGCTGCGGCAGCAGCGGCGAACGTTACGTGCCGCCTCTGCACGGCCCGAACTGGGATCTCGCCGGACTCGGCGTGGAGATGCTCGGCCCGCTGCAGAAGGAGATCCACCGGCAGCTCGAAGAGGTCAAAAAGACCATCCTCACCTGACGAGGCCCGGCCGCATCATGGACCCGCAGTCCCCATTGGCGCTGCCCACGAGCGACATCCGCACGCTCCGCCCCTTCGAGCAGATCGAGCTGCTTGAGATCCTCTCCTCGCTCGGCAGCTCCCTCAGCCTCAACAGCGGCGAATCCTCGCAGATCCTCAAAAGCCTGCGCATCCACCTCCGGCAGCTCCTCCCGCTGCACACCGCGGCATTCTTCCTCGCCGACCCCGACACCGCCGAGTTTCTCCTCGAGGACTGCGACCCCTCCGACAACCGCGGCGAGATCCAGCGCGCCATCGACCACGCCATCGACGAGGGCACCTTCGCCTGGGCCCTCCGCCAGAACCGCCCGCTCTTCACCCGCTCGGGTAACAAGGTTTCGGGCACGCTCGTCCTCCACTCCATCGCCACCCGCTCCCGCTGCCTCGGCATGTTCGCCGGCCTCGTCCAAGACGGCCGCATGCACGAAAGCGACATCGGGATGCGCCTACTCACGATCATCCTCGGCCAGGGCGCCTACGCCCTCGAGAACGCCGCGCTCCAGCTGCGCATCATGCGCCAGAACGCCGAGCTCGAGCACATGGTCGCCGTGCGCACCTCCCAGCTCGAGGTCGCCCTCACCGCCGCGCAGGAATCCGCCCTCATCAAGTCCCGCTTCCTCGCCAACATGAGCCACGAGATCCGCACGCCGATGAACGGCATCCTCGGGCTCACCGAACTCCTCGAGGCCTCCAATCTCGACGACGAGCAGCGCGCCGATCTCCGCACCCTGCGCGAGTGCGGGCAGAACCTCCTCGTCATCCTCTCCGACATCCTCGACTACTCGAAAATCGAGGCCGGAAAACTCGTCCTCGAGCAGGAACCCTTCGATCTCCACTACCTGCTGCACGAGATCGTCCGCCTGCTCCGCCCCCTCGCCCAAGGCAAACGCATCGAGCTCCATCTCGAGCTCGACGACCTCGTGCCCGAGCAGGTCGTCGGCGACCAGACGCGCCTCCGCCAGGTCCTCCTCAACCTCGTCGGCAACGCCATCAAGTTCACCGACCACGGCAACGTCACCCTCGCCGTGCGCCACGCCGAGGCGGGCCGCACCGCCGAGAAGGGCCCCGTCCCCCTCCGCATCGATGTCTCCGATACCGGCATCGGCATGAACCCCGCCGTCGTCGAGAACCTCTTCAAGCCCTTCTCCCAGGCCGACGCCTCCACCACCCGCGTCTACGGCGGCACTGGCCTCGGCCTCGCCATCTGCAAGTCGCTCTGCAACCTCATGAACGGCGACATCTGGGCCACCAGCAAACCCGGCGTCGGCAGCACCTTCTCCTGCGAAATCCCTTTCGAGGTGCCCTCCGCGCGCGACGCCACCGCCGACCGCCCCGCCGTGCCGGTCTTCGACGAGGGCCTCGCCGAGGCGCACCCGCTCCGCGTGCTCGTGATCGACGACAGCGCGATGAACCAGCTCGTCGCCTGCCGCATGCTCACCAAGCTCGGCTACACCCCCAGCGTCGCCACCGGCGGCGAACAAGGCCTCAAGCTCGCCCTCGCCGAACCGTTCGACCTCCTGCTCATCGATCTCCAGATGCCCGATCGCGACGGCTACGATGTCCTCCGCGAAGTGCGTTCCAATTATTCCGCTGAACGCCGCCCGCGTTGCGTCGCCATGACCGCCAACGCCCTCCGCGAAGACCGCGACAAGTGCTTCGCCGCCGGCTTCGACGCCTTCATGCCGAAACCCTTCACCTCGGCCGACCTCAAACGCCAGCTGCTCGACACCGTCCCCCTCGCCGCCGAGCGCTGACCCGCGTCGCCGCGCCGCCCACCATGCCGGACGCCTCCACCACGCCGGACCCCGCCCCTCGACTGGAGCAGATCCTCCTGCAGGCCCTGCTGCAGCACCTGCCCGAGGATATCTATTTCAAGGACCGCGCCAGCCGGTTCCTGCGCGTCAACATCTCCATGGCCCGCCGTCTGGGCCAGCCCTCGCCCGCGGCCATGGCCGGCCGCACCGATTTCGACATCTTCTCCCGCGAGCACGCCCAGGCCGCCTTCGCCGACGAGCAGCGCATCATCGCCACCGGCGAGCCGCTCATCGACGCCATCGAGCAGGAGACCTGGCCCGACGGCCATTCCACCTGGGTCTCCACCACCAAGCTCCCGCTGCGCGACCTCGCCGGCGGCGTCATCGGCACCTTCGGCATCTCGCGCGACATCACCGCGCGCAAGCTCGCCGAGGACAACTACCGCAAGCTCTCGCTCATCGTGCACCAATGCCCGGTCGCCATCGTCCTCACCGACCCGACCGGGCGCATCGAATACGTCAACCCGTCCTTCGAACGCGTCTCCGGTTACAGCCTCACCGAGGCGCGCGGCCACACCTCGCGCCTCCTCAAATCCGGCGAACACTCCGCCGCCTTCTACGGCGAGCTCTGGGAGACGATCACCGCCGGCCGCCAGTGGACCGGCGAATTCCACAACCGCCGCAAAGACGGCTCCCTCTTCTGGGAACGCGCCACCATCTCCGCCGTGCGCGACGAGCAGGGCCGCGTCTCCCACTACTTCGCGATCAAGGAGGACATCACCGCGAGCCGCCGCGCATCCGACGAACGCCGCGCGCTCGAGGAGCAGCTCGACATCGCCCACAAGCTCGAATCCGTCGGCCGCCTCTCCGCCGGCATCGCCCACGAGATCAACACCCCCGCGCAGTTTGTCACCGACAACCTCCGCTTCCTCTCCACCGCGTTCGACCTCCTCACGCGTTACCTCGCCGTCGTCGAGCAACTCCGCCAACAGGCCGGCAGCGTCGCCGCATTGCAACCACTCTGCCGCGAACTCGATCGCCTCGCCGCCGATGGCGACCTCGGCTTCGTGCGCACCGAGGTGCCCTGCTGCCTCACGCAATCGCTCGAGGGCGTCGAGCGCATCACCCGCATCGTCGGCGCGCTCAAGGATTTCGCCCAGCCCGCCGGCGAGCGCCGCAGCCCCGCCAGCCTCGCCCACCTCGTCGAGACCGCCCTCGCCGTCTCGCGCCACGAGTGGCAGGACGTCGCCGAGATCGCCACCGACTTCGATCCCGCGCAACCCCCCGTGCCCGTGCTCGCCGACGAGATCAACCAGGCGCTGCTCCACCTCGTCATCAACGCCGCCCAAGCCGTCGCCGGTGCCGCCGCGCGCCGGCAGGGAGCCAAGGGGCTCATCCGCATCCACGTCTCGACCACAACGACCCACGCCATCATCGCGATCGCCGACAACGGCCCCGGCATCCCCGACGAGATCCGTCCGCACCTCTTCGAGCCGTACGTCACCACCCGCGGCGCCGCCATCGCCTCCGGCCAGGGCCTGCACCTCGTGCACCGCATCCTCCAGCGCCACGGCGGCCGCATCGAGTACGACACCGCCGCCGGCGTCGGCACCACGTTCCGCCTGCTGCTCCCGCTTTCCACCGACTCTCCGCCCGCGCCATGAACAAACGCATCCTCTTCGTCGACGACGACCCCAACCTCCTCGCCGGCCTCGCCCGCAGCCTGCGCAAGCTGCTCGAATTCGACACCGCGCTCGGCGGACCGGAGGCCCTGCAGAAGATCGCGCAGAGCGGACCGTACGCCGTCGTCGTCGCCGACCAGACGATGCCCGGCATGAACGGCGTCGAGCTCCTCGAAGCCGTGCGCGAATGCGCCCCCGACACCGTGCGCCTCATGCTCACCGGCAACGCCGACCAGAAGTCGGCCGTCGACGCCGTGAACCGCGGTGCCGTTTTCCGATTCCTCAACAAACCCTGCCCGCCCGAGGTCCTCGTCCCCGCGCTCGAGACCGCGCTCAAGCAGTACGAGCTGCAGAGCACCGAGCGCGAACTCATCGAGGGCACGCTCACCGGCAGCGTGCAGATCATGTCCGAGGTCCTCGGCATGGTCGCGCCCGATGCGCTCGGCCGAGGCCAGCGTCTGCGCGAGTCCATGGGCACCTTCGCCCGCCACCTCGACCTCGAGTCGGTCTGGGAATACGAGGTCGCCGCGCTGCTCTCGCCAATCGGCTTCGCGTCGCTGCCGATCATCGTGCTACGCAAGCTCTCCGCCGGCACCGATCTCGACCCCGACGAGGCCGCCATCGTGCGCCGCGTGCCCGAGGTCGGCTACTCGCTCGTGTCGAGCATCCCGCGTTTCGCGCAGATCGCGCAGATCATCCTCTACCAAGCCAAGGACTTCACCGGCACCGGCGTGCCGTCGGACTCCGTCTCCGGCAGCGACATCCCGATCGGCGCGCGCATGCTTCGCATCCTCAACGACCGGCTCACGCTCGAGCTCGAAGGCGTCGTGAAGCAAAACGCCCTCCTGGCGATGCGCGGCCGCACCGGCTCCTACGATCCCACGCTGGTCGAGAAATGCTTCGAGTGTTTCCCGACGTTCCTCTCCAACGCGCTCTCCTCCGATGTGCCCGTCGTCTACCGGCAGGTCGACGAGCTCGTGCCCGGCCAGGTGCTCGTGTCCGACATCAAGCTCACCGGCGATGTCACGCTCGTGGCATCCGGCGAGCGCCTCACCAAGATGGTCATCCAGCGTATCGCCAATGCCGCCACGCTGGGCCAGATCAAGGGCCCGTTCCCCGTGCAGGAACCGTTCAACCGCGCCGCGCCCTGAGTCCGGCGCGCCGCTGTCGTTTTCTTCCGACTCACCGCGGAAACCCGCCCGCATCGCTTCAGCACCCCGCCCTCCCGCCGATAAGCGCCACGACCCTCGTCGCCGATCCCCGGCCGAAACACCCTACGACAGATGCCTAACTCCGCCACCCCGCCCACCGGCCCCGGCTTCGGAGCACCGCCTCCCGGCCTGCTCGACCGCGCGCCCGTGCTCGTCGCGGCGTTCCGGCTGCCGGAGCTCTCGTTGACGTATTTGAATTCCGCGGGCCTGCGCCACCTCGACCCCGAAGGCAACGCCACGGCGGAGAAGCTCGGCCTGCAGCAGATCCTCGGCGTCGAGAGCTACGAACGTTTCCGCCGCGAGATCCTCCCGCAGGTGCTCGTCCTCGGCCGTTGGAGCGGCACTTTCGGCCTGCGCGATGCGCGCGGCAGCGTTTTCCAGAGCCGCGCCACGTTTGTCGCGCTCGATCGCCAGCCCGGCCAAACCGGCTCTTCGCTCGGCATCTTCGCGCAACTGCCCGACACCGCCACCGGCGACGAGGCCCGCTCCCGCTCCGACGAGGAGATGCTGCACGCGCTGCTCGATTCCACGCCCGACCGCATCGCCTTCAAGGACATCAACAGCCGCTACCTCCGGATCAGCCGCTCGAAAGCGGCGATGCATCGCCTCAGCGACCCTGCGGGCGCGATCGGCAAGACCGATTTCGACTTCTTCAGCGTCGAACACGCCGCCGCCGCCTTCGATGCCGAGCAGACTGTCCTGCGCACCGGCGAAGCGTGTATCAACGTCGAGGAACGCTCCGTGTACGAAGACGGCCGCGTCGCCTGGACCAGCACCTCGCGCCTGCCCTTCCGGGACCGCGCCGGCAAACTCGTCGGCACCTTCACGATCGCGCACGACATCACCGACCGGAAGGTCGCCGAGGAGGCGCTCCGCGAAAGCGAGGTCGTCTTCCGCTCGATCTTCGAAGGCTCCAACGACGCCATCCTGCTCTACCTCGACGACCGGTTCTTCGACTGCAATCCGCGCACAGTCGAGATGTTCGGCTGCGCCAAGGAACAACTCCTGGGGCTCACCCTCGGCCATCTCTCGCCCCCCGAGCAACCCGACGGCCGCGACTCCGCCGCCACCACCGCCGAGTTCACCGCCGCCGCCTACCGCGAGGGTTTCTGCCGCTTCGACTGGATCCTCCGCCGGCACGACGGCGCCGATTTCCACTCCGAGATCCTCCTCGCCGCATTCGACTTCGGCGGCCGGCGCATCCTCCAGGCCACCATCCGCGACATCACCGAGCGCAAACGCGCCGAGGCGCAGCGCCGCGAGATGGAGCTCCAGCTTCAGCTCTCGCAGAAACTCGAGTCGGTCGGCCGCCTCGCCGCCGGCGTGGCCCACGAACTCAATACACCCACGCAGTTCGTCTCCGACAACCTCCGGTTCCTCGTGACCGCGTTCACGCAACTCGATCGCGTGCTCGCCGCCCATCGCGAGGCCTTCACGCACGCCGGCGACCACCCCGACTGCGCCCCCTCGCTCGCCACCGTGCGCGCCATCGAGGAGGAGAACGAGCTCTCCTATCTCCTCGGCGAGATCCCGCGCACGCTCGATCAGTCGATGGAAGGCCTCGGCCGCATCACGAAGATCGTCACCTCGCTCAAGGAGTTCTCCCACCCCGGCGGCAAGGAGATGAGCGGCGCCGATCTCAACCGTGCGATCGAGACCGCCGTCGCCGTTTCCCGCCACGAATGGAAGTACGTGGCCACCGTCGTCACCGAACTCGACCCGCTGCTGCCCCAGGTGCCCTGCGTGCTGGACGAGTTCAACCAAGCCATCCTCAACCTCGTCGTGAATGCCGCGCACGCCATCGAGGAGGCCAACATCAAACTCGGCCGCACGCTCGGCCGCATCGTCATCCGCACCCGCCACGAGCCCGGCTGGGCCGTCGTCGAGGTCGAGGACAATGGCACCGGTATCCCGGCGGAGGTCCAGCCGCGCATCTTCGAGCCGTTCTTCACCACTAAAGGCATCGGACGCGGCACCGGCCAGGGCCTGCCGATCGTGCGCAACGTCGTCGTGAAAACCCACCAAGGCCGTCTCGATTTCACCACCGAGCCCGGTCGCGGCACCACGTTCCGCCTCGCCCTGCCGCTCCCGCCCGATCGCGCCATCCCGCGCAACCCGTCGACCGAGGCGTCCCCTTCGCCCACGGCCTGAGGCGCACGGCGTGTCCGTCGTTCCAAACACCGCCCGACCTGCGCCGGCGTCGAAGCGCGGACACGCTCAATCTCTCCTCCCTCCAGCCGATATCCAGAATCTCCGCCCAAGTCGCGGCCCGCGCCACCCCCTGAACGATGAGAAGCGAACAACGGTTCTTCGACCCGATTGAAGGTTGGCGGCCCCTCGCCGGCGACCTCGCCGGCGAACGCCCCCAATTTGTCCTCACCCTCGGCGGTCGCATGCGCCTGAAGGACCCGCGCCTGCTCGCCGCCCTGCGCGCCGCCTATCCCGGCGCACGCCTGCTCTTCGCCTCCACCGCCGGCGAAATCGCCGCCACCGCCGTCACCGAGGAGCAGGTCACGACCACGGCGGTCTCGTTCCGATCGACGCGCACCGGCTACGCCGCCGTCTCGGTGCGTTCGCAATTCGAGAGCCGCGCGGCCGGTCTCGCGCTCGCCGACCGCCTCCGCGGCAACGACCTCGTCCACGTCTTCGTCCTCTCCGATGGTCAGCTCGTCAACGGCACCGAACTCGCCGTCGGCCTCGGCGAAGGTCTCGGCCGGCGCGTGACCATCTCCGGCGGTCTCGCCGGCGACGGCGAACGTTTCGAGGAAACCGTCGTCGGGCTCGACGAGGTCCCCGCGCCCGGCCGCATCGCCGCGATCGGCTTCTACGGCCACGCACTGCGCGTCGGGCTCGGCTCGAGCGGCGGCTGGTCGCCGACCGGCCCCGAGCAGATCGCCACCGCGAGCGAGGGCAACCTCCTCTTCCGCCTCAACGACCAGCCCGCGCTCGAGTGCTACAGCGCGTTCATGGGCGACAAGGCGCGCAACCTGCCCGGCTCCGCCATCTGCCACCCCTTCTACGTCATGCCCCCGGGCGGGAAGCCGCCGGTCGTGCGCTCGATCCTCGGCGTCGAGCCGAGCACGCACTGCCTGATCTTTGCGGGCGACATCCCGACCGGCTCGCGCATCCGTTTCATGCATGCCTCGGCGGAGGACCTGATCGCCGGCGCCGGAAAAGCCGCCGAATCCGCCCGCCTGCCGCGCGCCGCCGATCTGGCGATCTGCGTGAGCTGCGTCGGCCGCCGCCTCGCGCTCGGCTCGCGCACCGACGAGGAGATCGCCGCCGTGCGCTCACAACTCGGCCCCGGGCCGCTCCTCACCGGCTTCTACTCGTACGGCGAACTCGCCCCCGCCGATCTCGAGTCCGCCTGCCAACTGCACAACCAGACGATGACGATCACCACGTTCGTCGAGAACTGATCGTTCGCCATGCTTCACCGTGGGCCGTAGCGGCCTGAACGTGTAGTGATGGCTCCGCCACGCATGCTTGTCCCGAATCGAGCCTCCGGGATTCGCGTTCATTAGCGGTTCCTTCCGGCAGATCGCGGCGGTGCGGCGCCGCATGCGAGAGCGGCGACCCGCGCCGCACTTCAGCGGCGTCCGCGTCTCACGCGGCCTTCGCTTCGGCTGCCGGCAACGGGATCCACAGGCGCACCCGCGTCCCGCGCCCCACCCGCGACGCGATCCAGAACCGCCCGCCGAATTGCTTCGTGACAAGAAACGCCTTCGTCAGCCCGAAGCCCCCGCCCATCGTGCGCACTTCGCCCACGTTGCTCGCACGTTTGCCGAACTCGACGACCGTCGGGATTTCGTCGACCGGAATTCCGCAACCGTCGTCGCGCACCACGAATCGCAACCCGTCCGCGCCGGCGTGCAGCGCCGCGGTGATGTGGCCGCCGGGCTTGGTGTACTTCCGGGCGTTCGCGATGAGGTCGCGCATCACGTCCTGCAGCACCGGCGGCATGAGCAACCGGCCGTCGTCGTCCGACTCCACTTTGAAATCCACGTAGTAGTCGTCGGCCTGCTGCAGCGCGGCGTTGTAGAGGATCCGGTAGCGGCCGTGGCTGTTGCGCTCGATCGCGGCGAACACGTCGGCGAAATTCTGCCGCAGCGCCGCCACTTCGAAAGTCTCCCAACGCTCGGGCGCTTCGGCCCGGGCGAGCAGCTCCCGCGCGCGCACCTTCAGGATCGCGAACACCGAGCGCAGATTGCCCATCGCCTCGTCGTATTCCGCGTCAGCCGGCGGGCGGCCCGCGACCTTCTCGGCGATCTCGGCAAACACCGCCCGCTCCAGTTCCTCGATGCCGGCCGCATGGCGCAACGCACGCGCGTGGTCGGTGAGCGAGGCGAGTACCTCGTCGCAATGGGCGAGTCCGCGCGCCATGAGCTGGTCGTTCGAAGCGAGCAGGTAGCCGAGCACCAGCAGCTCGCCCTGGAGCACGTTGATGACGTTCACCACGCTGTGGAAATCCAACAGCGACTGCTGCCCCGGCGCCAACGGAGGGATTTGGGTGATCTCGATTTCCTTCATCGGAGCAGGCAAACGCCTGACCCGCTACATCGGTCCCGCCCGGTCGCGCTTTAGCGGTCACTGAAGTCTCCGACTTCGCGCCGCCCGCCTGCGCCACGAGTCCGCCCGCGGTCCGCGCCCACGCGGCCGCACGCAAGGTGCGGCCCTGCACCATCGCACCTCCGGCTCCGCCACCTCGCTTGCGGTAGGATCGCAGCTCGCCCGCGACCGCTCCGGCCTCAGCCGGCGAGGTCCTGCGCCACGGCTTTGGTGAAATACGAGAGGATGATCTCGGCGCCGGCGCGTTTGATGGCCAGCAGCGACTCGTCGCGCGTACGGCGCAGATCGAGCCAACCAAGTTTCGCCGCCGCCTGGATCTGCGAGTACTCGCCGGACACCTGGTACGCCGCGACCGGCAGCCGTGTCGCCGCGCGCAGATCGCTGATCACATCGAGGTACGCGCCGGCGGGTTTCACCATGAGGATGTCGGCGCCTTCGGCCTCGTCGAGCAGCGCGTCTTTCAACGCTTCGCGACGGTTCGCCGGATCGAGCTGGTAGGTGTGCTTGCCGAGTAAGGTCGTGCCCGCGGCCTGTGCGCTGCCGACCGCCTCGCGGAACGGCCCGTAATAGGCGGAGTTGAACTTCGCCGCGTAGGCGAGGGTCGCCGTGCCCGTATGGCCGGCGGCATCGAGCGCGCGGCGGATCGCCCCCACGCGGCCATCCATCATGTCGGAGGGCGCGACGAGGTCCGTGCCGGCTTCGGCGTGCAGCACCGCCATCTCGGCGAGCGCCGCGACAGTCGTGTCGTTGTCGACATCGTCCCCCGCGGACGTGAGCACGCCGTCGTGCCCATGGGTCGTGTACGGGTCGAGCGCGATGTCGGCCACGACGAGCAGCTCCGGCACGGCCTTCTTCACCGCGCGGATGGCGCGCAGCACGAGCGTGTCGGGGTTGAGCGCCTCGGCGCCGTGCGGGGTCTTGAGCGTCTTATCGAGCTTGGGAAACAGCGCCACGCCGCGCACGCCGAGTTTGTGCAACGCGCGGCATTCCTTCACGAGGTCGGCGACGCTCAAACGGCACACGCCGGGCATCGATGCGATCGGCTCCGGCTCCGCTTTTCCCTCCACCACGAACAGCGGCGCGATCAGGTCGTCGGCCGTGACGCGAGTTTCCTGGACGAGGGCGCGGAGGCCCGCGGTGCGGCGGAGCCGGCGCGGCCGATGCGTGAGCGAGAGGCGGGATTGGGCGGGCATGGCGAGGAGGTTGCGGCGAGGCTGCGGTGTACGCCGCGGGTTGGCAAATCCGCGGTCCGCTCCGGCGCGGAAAACTCAGCTGTAACGACTCGGCCAAGAGTCGAGGATCGAAGGCCGAGGGCCAGACGAGTGGTGGGTCGATATCATCGGCTCTTCGCGATCAGGCGTCCGCTGGTACTTCCGGCTCTCGACTCTCGTCCTCTCGACGCTCGACTGCATGAGCACAGCTCAGTTCGGGCCCGCGTCCTTCCGCTGCCGTTCCGCAGCGAGCGCCTCGAGCACGCGCTCCAGTTCGGCAAGTTTCACCGGCTTGGTGACGTATTCGTCCATCCCGGCGCCGAGGCACTCCTCGCGATCGCCGGGCAACGCGCGCGCAGTCATCGCAACCAGGCGCGGCCGCGTCGAGCCGTTCCAACGCCGCCGGATCGCGCGTGCGGCTTCGAGCCCGTCCATGACCGGCATCTGCACATCGAGGAAAATCACGTCGTAACTGCGGCGCTCGAGCGCGGCGAGCACCGCGATGCCGTCGGTCGCGGTCTCGGCGGCGAAACCGAGCTTCGCGAGCATGAGCTGGGCAACGCGGAGGTTCGTCACGTTGTCGTCGGCGAGCAGCACCGCGAGCGGGCAACGGTCGCCGAGCCGGCTCCGGGCCGGGCTCTCCGGCGCTGTCTCGCCCGCCACCGGCAACGTGGTGCCGAAGGCCGCCGCCAACACGGCCCGAAGCGCGGCGGCCTTGAGCGGTTTGCTCAGGTGTCCGGCAAGCCCCGGAGTGGGCGGCAACGCTTGCGCCCCGAGCGGCGTGAGAAGCACCACGGGCAGCGAGGCGCCGAGTTTCGTTTCGCGGAACGCGGCGATCGTCGCGAGCCCGTCAATCCCGGGCATCGCCTGATCGACGAGCGCGAGATCGAAACGTTCGCCACGCTCGACAAGGCTGGCCGCGGCCGCCCCGCTTTCCACCGCGACCGGCAGCGAGCCCCAACTGCCGAGGCGATCGCACAGGATGCGGCGGTGCAGGGCATTGTCGTCGACGACCAGAATCCGGCGGCCGGCGAAGTTCGCCCCCTCCGCCGCGCGCGGATCCGGCCCGCGGGCCATGGTGATCTCGAAGTGGAAAGTGCTGCCGCGGCCCTCCTCGCTCTCCACCGCGATCTCGCCGCCCATCAGGCCGACCACGCGCTGCGAGATCGCGAGGCCAAGCCCGGTGCCGCCGAAGCGGCGGGTTGTCGAAGCGTCGACCTGGCTGAAGCTCTTGAAGAGCCGGCCCATGCGATCGGCTGGGATGCCGATGCCGGTGTCGCGCACGCTGAAGCGCAGGCGCACCTTGTCGTCCTGCGGGGCACCGACGAGGGCGACGGACAACACAACTTCCCCGCGCTCGGTGAACTTCGCGGCGTTGCCGGCGAGGTTCACGAGCACCTGCCGCAACCGGGCGCCGTCCGCCTGCACGACTGCGGGCACCTGCGGCGCGACCTCGTAGAGCAGCTCCACGGACTTCTCGTGCAACCGCGGACCCACCACATCGAGCACCGTCTCGAGGCATTCCTCGAGTACGAACACCGTCCGCTCCAGCTCGACCTTGCCGGCCTCGATCTTCGAGTAGTCGAGGATCTCGTTGATGATCTCGAGCAACGAGTCGCTCGCCTTGCGGATCGTCTCCGCGCACTCGCGCTGCTCGCGGCCGAGCGGGGTCTCGAGCAGCAGGCCGCACATGCCGAGCACGGCATTGAGCGGCGTGCGGATCTCGTGGCTCATGTTCGCCAAAAACTCCGATTTCGCCTGCACCGCGGCCTCAGCCTGCTCGCGCGCCGCCACCAACTGATGGGTACGATCGGCGACGACCTGTTCGAGATGCCGGCGCTCCCGGCGCTGCCGCGTGACCGTGCGCCAAAGCGCGAGCGAGCCGAGCCCCACGACGACGAAGGCGTAGCCGGCCAAAGCTTCGCGCGCACGGAACCAGGGCAACCGGATCGCAAACGCCAGTCGCGCCTCCGGGCCGGGCTCGCCGTCGCGCACCGCGCGGGCGCGCAGCAGGTAGCTGCCCTCGCGTAGACCGCGGAACGCGGCGATGCCATCGGGGCCGAGCGGCGACCACTCCGGGGCGGAACCCTCGAGCAGGACTTCGAAACGCGAGGCCGGCCCGAACGGATTGTCCGGCGCCGCGAGACGCACGAGCAACGCGTTGTCCGCGTGGTCGAGCGGAGGCAGCGCGGCCGGCGGTGCGACGAGCAGGCGGCCGCTGTTGGCGAGCTGCACGGAAGCGATGTGGGTGGCAGGCACGGGAGCCGGGCTCACATCGGAAAGCGGATCGTAGCGCACGAGCCGCCGCCGGTCCCACATCCACACGGT
>DATGXO010000206.1:0-3245 GCA_035298965.1 Opitutaceae bacterium
GCCCACGATGCCGGCCGCTGCCTCTTTGCTCGCAAATGCCCCGGGCGAAGACGGCGCGCGCTGGACCGAAATCCCAGGCCTCGGCCGCAGCGGACGCGCGGTCACCATCCTGCCGTTCACCGCCCCCGCGCGCTCGCTGGCGGAGAGCGCGTTGGCGCCGCGTCTCGACTACACGCTCGAGTTTCCTGCATCCGGCGCCTTCACGCTGCACCTCCACGTGCTGCCCACGCATCCGATTTCTGGTGCCGCGCACCGCTTCGCCGTCGCACTAGACGAGCAACCACCGCAGCTCGTTGAACTCCAGTCCGCCGATGGTGACGCCGTCTGGACCCGAGCCGTGCTCGACAACGAGCGCCTCCTCAAGGTGCCCCTCGCGGTGCCCAACTCTGGCCGCCACCTGCTGCACCTCTGGGGCCTCGCCCCCGGCATCGTGATCGACCGCGTGCGGGTTGCGGCAACCGCGCCTGCACGCTGATCGCGGGTCTCAGCTCGACTTGTACCGTGTCGCGTGCGAGGCGGCGTCATCGTCCCCGCGAGCGATCACTGTTTCGGCTGCGACCGCAGGAACGATTCAGGCAGCAGCTTCGCCGCGAAGGGGTACGACTGCCGGAAGCTAGCCGGATCAACCGTCCCCCCGGACCATCCGCTGCCGTCAGTACCGACATAATGATCCTTCACGTCGAAATACTGCGCACCACCCGGGAACTCCTTCACCTCAATCTCGATCTTGTTCTGCATCGCCCCGAAGCGCAGGAACCCGTGCTCGAATCCATCAGCCGACAACTCGTCGAAATATGCCCAGCGTTCCGGCCCGAGCACTGCGCGAAACGTCGCCAGCACATCGTCGTAGGCCGCACCGCCCAACTCAGGCAGTGCGGGCACTTCGATAAGCGCGCCGAGATTATCGGGACGCACGTCGACCTTTGCCGCCGCCAATCGGCCGCGGTCCATTTTTTCGCGTGCCGCGGTCAAGGCGTCGCGCAACCGCTGGCCTTCCTCCGCGGTGAGGCCGTAGGCCGACACGAAGCCGGCATCGAGTTCACCGCGCTGCGGACTCGTAAAAACACCCACTCTGAACCAGGCCCCATGTTCGCGATTGAACCACCGCAGCGCCTCCAGCCGCTCGACGACTTTCGCCCGTTCCGGATCGGTCGGTGTCCCGTCCTTCGCCACGGAGTCCTCCGACCCGACGTCAGCCGGTGCTGCGGAAGACGCGTCTCCGGCGCGCACCGGGAGCGCGGCGTTCCGCGGCGTTTCCGTAAGGCGGTCCGCGCCTACGCGGGCCATTCCCAGCTGGTAGCCGGCGACAGTTCCGATCGCCAAGCAAAGTACGCCGCAGCCGAGCAGACGAAGATCCATCGTTCTCATTGTTTTTCTCGCGACAAGCCGCACACCCGCACTCGCCGCATTGAAGCAACGGATTCGCGCGCGGCGGCTCAAGCCTGTTGTTCCACCGCCGCCGAGCCGTGCACAACCTCTTCTTGATTGCGCGCGAGAACCGCCGCCACATTCGGACGGTAAAGTCACCTGCCGATTGCGCCACGCTGTCCGCGCGACACGATTCGGACGCTTTCCTATGCGCGCGTTCATTCGTGTCCTCTCCCTTGTTCTCCTGGCTTCAACCATTCTCGTCGCGTCGGCCGAAACAGCGCCGTCGCCCACCTACGCCAACCCGCTGATTCCGCAGCGCGCCGACCCGTTCATCGTGCGCCACGCGGACGGCTTCTACTATTTCACGGCCACCGTGCCGGAGTACGACCGCATCGAACTCCGCCGCGCGCCGACGATCGCCGGCCTCGCCACAGCCGAGGCGAAGATCGTCTGGCGCAAACACCCCACCGGCCCCATGGGGGCGCACATCTGGGCGCCCGAACTCCACCACATCGACAGCAAGTGGTACCTCTATTTCGCCGCCGGCGAGGCCGAGCAGATCTGGAATATCCGGATCTACGTGCTCGAAAACGCCGCCGCCAATCCGCTTGAGGGCGAGTGGATCGAACGTGGGCAGCTCCGCACGCGGTGGGAGACCTTCGCGCTCGACGCCACCACCTTCGAGCATCGCGGCGTCCGCTACCTCGTCTGGGCGCAGCGCGATCCCTCGGTGAACAACAACACCGACCTCTACATCGCGAAGCTGGCGTCGCCCGTCGCGATCGAGGGCACGCCCGTACTGCTCTCCCGCCCCGAGTTCGACTGGGAAAAAGTACGCTACGCCGTCAACGAGGGCCCCGCCGTCCTCATCCGCCACGGACGCATCTTCGTGACCTACTCCGCCGCCGGTACCGGCGCCGAGTACTGCATGGGCCTGCTCTCCGCCGGCGAAAACGCCAACCTGCTCGACCCGCGCTCGTGGCAGAAATCGCCCGCTCCGGTCTTCTCGACGAGCGAGGCCAACGGCATCTTCGGCCCTGGCCACAACAGCTTCACCGTCGCCGAGGACGGCGTGGCCGATCTCCTCGTCTACCACGCGCGCAACTACCGCGATATCCCCGGCGATCCGCTCCGCGACCCCAACCGCCACACCCGCGTGCAGCCGATCCGCTGGCGCGCCGACGGCACCCCCGATTTCGGCGCGCCCGTCCCGGAGACTTCCGCTGGCAAATGAAACGCGCGCTCCTCCCCTTGCTCGCCGCCACCTCCGTCGCTGCCGCGCCGCTCACCGTCACGCTGGTCCCGCCCACGGCTCCGAAAACCGGATTCACCCTCGGCACCGCGGCGAATCCCGCCGGGCAGACCATCTCGGCCGACAGCCAGAGCCTGCTCCGCGACGGCCAGCCGTGGACGCCCGTCATGGGCGAGTTCCACTACTCGCGTTACCCGGCCAATGAATGGCGCCAGGAACTGCTCAAGATGAAGGCCGGCGGCATCGACATTGTCGCGACCTACGTATTCTGGATCCACCACGAGGAAATCGAGGGCCAGTGGGAATGGTCCGGCGACAAGGATCTTCGTTCCTTCGTGAAGGCCGCCGGCGACGCCGGCCTCAAGGTCATCGTCCGCTGCGGGCCGTGGTGCCACGGCGAGGTGCGCAACGGCGGCCTGCCCGACTGGCTCGTCGCGCGCGGCAAGACGCGTTCCGAGGACCCGGCGTTCCTTGCCAGCACGACCAAGCTTTACCACCAGATCGCCGGCCAGTTGAACGGCCTGCTTTGGAAGGACGGCGGCCCCGTCATCGGGATCCAGCTCGACAACGAATACGGCGGCCCCGCGTCCTACCTGCTCGCCCTGAAAAAAATCGCGCGCGA
>DATGXO010000207.1:0-5922 GCA_035298965.1 Opitutaceae bacterium
CGTTCGTGGCTTCCGTGGGCGCGCCCTCGGCGGCGCATCTCGATCGTGCGCGCGAGCTTCTTGCCTCGATTCCACCGCGGCTGGCGGAGGCCGCCCGCTCGCCGACCGAGAGTTGCGCGCTCGTGTTCGCGCTTCTGCTCAGCCCCGACGCCGCGGTCCGCCCACGGCAGGAGGAAACGGTCCGCGTACGCCACGGAGCGCCGTTTGCCGAGCGATTCGCGGCGCTGCTTCCCCTCGCGATTGGCCTCTCGCCCGAGTTGCGGCTCCCGTTGCTGAATCTCGCGTTGCCGGCGCTGCGTTCGCTGCCCGCCGGCGAGATCGCGGGCCTGGTGGAGACCGCGAAGGTCCTCATTGCCGCCGATGGAGAGATGAGCCTCTTCGAGTTCATGTTCGAGAAGGCGCTCGAGCGCCATGTGGCGGCGCCGAGCCGGGGGGAGCGTCCGCGGGTCGTGAACTACTACTCGTTCGGCGGCCTCGCCGGTGAGATCGGTCTGCTGCTTTCGGCGCTCGCCCGGGTGGGCTCCGAATCGGCTGATGAAACGACGCGAGCGTTTGCGGCGGCCACGGCCCGCATCCCAGCGCTGCAGGGACAACTGCGGTTGCTCCCGGTGGAGATGTGCACGCTCGAGCTCATCTCCGCCGCACTCGACAAGCTCGTGCAGGCCTCGCCCGCGATCCGCAAGGTCGTGCTCGTGGCCGGCACCGAGGCGGTCGCGGCCGACGGCACGGTCGAGGCCGACGAGGCCGACTTGCTCCGCGCCGTGGCCGACGCGCTCGATTGCCCGATCCCGCCGCTGCTCGGCGGCGCTGCGGCCTGAGCGATCTGTTCCGGCGGGCGCGCACAATGGGGCCGCTCACCGAGGCGCGCCTCCGCCCTCTTCCGGTTCGCAACATTATGCCGGATCCGCGCGGAACTCCGCGCGCGTGATCGTGACCTTTCGCTCGCGCGCGCCGCGGCCCCCAATGGTCGCGGCGCGCGCGTTGCATGACATCGCACCACGCCTCCGCCCGCTCCGCCAAGCCTCGCGACCTGCGCCTGGACTCCATCCGCGGCGCGCTGCTCCTGTACATGGCGGTCAATCACATCGACTCCGATCTGCGCCACTGGCTCGATCAACCGCTCGGCTTCGTGACTTCGGCCGAGGGGTTCGTGTTTCTCTCGGGGCTGCTCATGGGCACGATTGCCCGCGCGAAGCCGCGCCCGCCGTCGGAGGAGTTTTCGCAGGCCCGCCAGCGGGCCGGCCGCGCCTACCTCTGGCATGCGGTCGGGCTCGCGGGCGTGTGGTTGTGGGTGCAGGGCTGGCTCGCCGCCGGCCAGGAAACGCCGTGGCGTTTGCCGTATCTGTTCCATCACGCGCCCGTCGAAGGACTGCTCGCTGGGCTGAGCCTGCTTTACCAACCGGGGATGCTCGACATCCTGCCGATGTACGTCGTGTTCCCGTTTCTCGCGCTCGGGCTGCTGCGGCTGCACCGCGCCGGCTGGGGGCAGGTCGCGTGGTTTGCGTCGGGGGCGTTGTGGCTGGCGGATCAATGGCTGCTCCCTCCGCGGCCGCTCGAGTGGGGCCCGATCAACACCGGTGCGTTTCACCTGCTCGCGTGGCAATGGCCTTTCACCAGCGGAGTCCTGCTCGGCGCGGCGCGCGACGAGACTTCCGCCGCGCTGCGCCGGCCGCGGCCCTGGCTCGTCGTCGCGGTGACCGGCGTGGCGTTGTTGCTCTTCGGGATGCGGCGGTTCGGCTGGCCGGCCGTGTTGTCGCCCGAACAGCTCGTGGTGCTCACCGGGAAACCAACGCTGGCGGTGCTGCGTTGGGTGAACTTCGCGGCGCTCGCGTTTCTCCTCGCGCTCGTCGTGCAGCGGCGGCCGCAGTGGTTCGAGTGGCGACCGCTCGCAGCGATCGGCCAGCATCCGCTGCCGGTTTTCACCGTGAGCATCTGGACCACGCAGATGGCGCTCTCGTATCCCGACCTCGGGGATTCGCCGGTGGGGCGCTGGGGCCAGACGCTGTTCGTGTTGGGCGCGATCGCGGCGACCACGGCCGGCTGCGTCTACTACCGCCGTTGGCATCGCCGGCGGTACGATCGCGAAGGCGGGCCCCGCACTGTACCCGCGCCGGCGTCGCTTTGAGCGTCTCGGGCGGGTTCCGCGCGCGCTTCAGCCCTCCGGTTGTTTGGTGCGGCGGAGCGTCTGCGCGGCGGCATCGGCCGCGGCGGCGATCTCGCGCGCCTTCGCCACGAAGTTTGGCGGCGCGGTGCGGTTGTCAGCCAGCAGGTCGGCGAGCATACGGATCAACGCGAGGTGATTGTTCAGGTCGTGCCGCAACGCCGGGCTGATCATCGGCGGCGGGGCGGTGCCGGCGGCGTCCACGACAAAGGTTTCGGCGACGTTGTCGCGCAGGCGGAGGGCGAGCGCGTGGGCGTCGGCCAGGAGTTCGACTTGGCAATCCGGCACCGCGGAGCGGAGTGCCTGTTCGACGCGGGTGGCGTGGGCCGGATTCGCGGAGTGGACGAGTAGGTGCAGCGCATCCATGGCTGGGCGCGGCCACGCTGCGCGCAACGGCCGGGAGGGTAAAGAGCCATCTCCACGCGGGCATTGTCCTTGGCATGTCTTGACCAGTTTTCCGGTGTTTTCCCGAGGGAAACACGCGGAGGATTGTGTTGCCACTGCCGGCGTGAGCGGAAACAACAAGGTTTCTGTTCCATCATGTTACGTAAGATTCTTGGCGGTTTGAAATCGCTCACACGCTCCCTCAAGGGAGGTTCTTCCGAGTCGAAATCCGGAGGGACGCACGGACACGGAGCGCATCCGACCAAGGCCGGCCACGGTCACGGCGGCAGCGCCAAGACTCACGGCGGCGCGGGTCGCTCCGGCGAGAAGGGGCCCCGCACCGAGCGCGCCGCAGGCACCCGCTCCAGCTCCAGTGGCCCTCGACGCGACGAACCCCGCCGCGAAGAACGCGGCCGTGGCGAACACTCCCGCAGCGGCTCCAGCGGCCGGCACGGCGGCGGACACGGCGGCGGCCGCCTGCGCGAGCGCGGTCCGGCTCCGCGTCGCGACTACGCCGAAGAGCACGCCGCCCCGCTCCCGGTCGAGTTGCCGCCGATGCCCGAGGTACCGGCGGACAACACGTTTTTCGGTCTCGGCCTGCGCAAGGAGGTCGTGGCCGCGGTTTTCGAGAAGGGTTACACGGAGCCGACGCCGATCCAGGCGCGCGCGATCCCGCTCGTGCTCGCCGGCCGCGACCTGATCGGCACGGCCCAGACCGGCACGGGCAAGACGGCGGCGTTTGCGCTGCCGATTCTGCACCGGCTCGGCGGCCATGGCCGTTGCCGCTGCCTGATCCTCGAGCCCACCCGCGAGCTCGCGTTGCAGGTCGAGGAGGCATTTCGCACGTACGGCAAATTCACCGGGCTGCGCGTCGCCGTTGTCTACGGTGGCGTCGGCTACGGCAAACAACGCGAGGAGCTGCAGCGCGGGGTCGACGTGATCGTCGCCACGCCCGGCCGCCTGCTCGATCTACTCGGCGATGGCACTTGCCGGCTCGGTGATCTCGAGGTGCTCGTGCTCGACGAGGTCGACCGCATGCTCGACATGGGCTTCCTGCCCGATGTACGCCGCATCATCCGCCACGTGCCCGCGCAGCGGCAGACGTTGTTGTTCAGCGCCACCTTGCCGCCCGAGATTCAGGGACTCGCGCAGTCGGTGCTCACGAATCCCGAGACGATCGAGATCGGCATCCGCAGTTCGCCGGCCGAGACGGTGGACCACGCGTTTTATCCTGTCGTGGCCGCGCAGAAATTCGAGCTGCTCTGCACGCTCCTTGAGCGCACGGAGTACAAGAGCGTGATCGTGTTCACGCGCACAAAGATCGGCGCCGACAAGATCGCGCACCGCCTCCACGCGCTCGGCCTGAAAAGCGGCGTGATGCACTCCGACCGTTCGCAACGCGAGCGCACCGAGGCCCTGGATGGCTTCAAAAGCGGCCGGTTCCAGATGCTCGTCGCCACCGATCTGGCCGCGCGCGGCTTGGATATCCGTGGCGTCACTCATGTCATCAACTACGACATGCCCGAGAATCCCGAGGACTACGTGCACCGCATCGGCCGCACGGGTCGCGCGAACAACGAGGGCGACGCCTACACATTGATGACCGAGGAAGACCTGCGGAACGCGCGCTCGATCGAGCGGCTGATCGGCCGGTCCGTGCCGCGCCGGAAGGTCGACGGCTTCAACTATCTCTACTCCGCGCTCTTTGAAGAGCAGGAGAAAGCGGTGGCGGCTCCGAAGACCGTGAGCCGGCTCTCGCGCGGCCGCCGTTGAGCGCGGCCTCGAAACGTAGGCCGCACGCGCTGCGGCCCCCCGTAAACTAGTCGGGCGCCGCATGGTGTGCGGCGCCCGAGTTTTTGAACCCAAATACGACGGGTGGCTGGGACCCGCCCGGTTCGGTTAAGTTCCCCGAGTAGCGGAGCCTGGGAAAAGCGTCCTATTCGGCGGTGTCGGGTGGCGGCGGGCCTTCGTGCCGCGGGTGTCGGCCGCGCGCGCCGGCGCGGAAGGCGGCGAGCTTCTCGCGCTGCTCCGGCGTGAGCACTGCTTCGATCTTCTTCATCGCCTCGGCCTGCTTCTTCGCGGCCTCGGCTTGCTCGACGAGGATCGGGCGCAGCTGCTCCTGCTGCTCGTTGGTGAGCGCGAGTTGCTTGGTCATGCGCGCCAGCCGCAGCTCGGGATCGAGGAGATCCGCCGGTTGGCCGCGGTGGTGCGGAGGCGGCGGAGGAGGCGGCGGATCCGAGTCGTCCGCGGCGAGGCGGGGCGAGAGGAGGGCGGTGGAGGCGAGGGCGAGCCAGAGCGCAGCACGCAGATGCGGGGTCGTTTTCATCGGTTGGTTGTGTTGGGCCGCCGGAGCGGCGGTGTTGGCGGAAACGACGCTCCCTCCGCGCCTCCGGTTACGGCTCGCCCGCGCTGTCCGCCGGCGTTTGGCTGGCCGTCATGCCTCTTAAAATCGCCATGATCGGAGCCGGTTCGATCGGGTTCACCCGCCGGCTCATCCAGGACTTTCTCGCTGTGCCCGAGCTTGCGGATACAGAATTCGCGCTCACCGACATCTCGCAGCGCAACCTCGACATGGTCGCGCGTCTCTGTGCGCGCGACATCGCCGCGAACAAGCTCCCGGCGAAGATCACGGTCACGACTGATCGTCGCCGCGCGATCGCGGGTGCCGACTACGTGATCTGCATGATCCGGCAGGGCGGGTTGGAGGCGTTCCGCACGGATGTGGAGATTCCGCTCAAATACGGCGTCGACCAATGCGTGGGCGACACGATCTGCGCCGGCGGCCTGATGTACGCGCAGCGCACGATCCCGGCGCTGCTGGATTTCTGCCGCGACATCCGCGAGGTGGCGAAACCCGGCGCGCTCTTCCTGAACTACTCGAACCCGATGGCGATGAACACGCTCGCCTGCGACAAATACGGCCAGGTGCCCACGCTCGGACTCTGCCACGGCGTGCAGGGCGCGCATTGCCAGATCGCGTGGGCGATCGAGCGCTGGGCGAAACGCGAGGGGCTGCTGCCGAAGGACTACGTTTCGCCGGGCTTCACGCCGTTCACGCTCTGGGGCGCCGAGGGCGCGGAGAAGATCGGCCTTAGTCGCCACGAAGTGGAGGCGACCGCCGCCGGCCTCAACCACCAGACGTGGTTCGTGAAGGTCGCCTTCCGCGGCCGCGACATGGTGCCGCTGCTGCCGCAGATCATGCGCGAGGTGCCGCACCTCGCTAAGGCCGAGAAGGTGCGCCTCGATGTGCTCGACCGCTTCGGGTACTACTCCACCGAATCGAACGGACACCTCAGCGAATACTTGCCGTGGTACCGCAAGCGCACCGAGGAGATCGCGCAGTGGATCGACCCATCGTTCTGGATCCATGGCGAGAC
>DATGXO010000208.1:0-25959 GCA_035298965.1 Opitutaceae bacterium
AGGAAGTTCTCGCAGTAGGTGAGGTTGCGTTTCGGATGCACGAGCGCGAGGCCCTTGCTCAGGCGGTACGACATCGCGGTGAGCGTGCGGACTTTCGACACGGCGATCGCGGAGGCCTCCTCGTAGTTCTTGAGATCACGCTCGTGGTTGTTCGTCGCGAGGTGGGGGTAATAACAACCCAGTGCGTTCATGCCGGCCGAGAGCACCGCCATGGGGTGCGAGTCGGCGGGAAACTCCTCGAGCAGGTGGTAGAGGCCGCGATGCAGCTCGGCGTTTTCGCGCAGGTAGGAGGAGAAACGTTGGCGCTGGCCGGGCGACGGCAGTTCGCCGTGCATGACCAAATAGGCGGTTTCGACGAAATCGGATTTCTCGGCGAGTTGCTCGATGGGGTAACCGCGGTAGCGCAGGATGCCCACTTCACCGTCGATAAACGTCACCTCGCTCACGCAGGAGCCGGTGTTGCCGTAACCTTCGTCGAACGTGATGTGTCCGGTGTTCGCGCGGAGGTTGCGGCAGTCGATGGCCTTCTCGCCTTCGGTGCCGACGATGATGGGCAGCTTGTACTCTTGATCTTCAATGCGGAGGGTAGCTTCGGTCGGCATAGTGGTGGCAGAGAACACGTCCCGTCCGGATTTGCAAAGCCGACAAAGCACGGGCTCGCGAATTTAGATACCTCCGCGCCGTCGCCGCGGCGGATGAAGCCAACCTGTTGGCCGCGGTACCCGCGGACAAGCGACGCCGGCCCTGCAAAACACCTCCGCCGACGCCCCGGTCCCCTGCCCCGCCGCACCGCGGAACGTGCAGCGAAAATCCGCGCGCGATCTCAAGCGCCGGCGCGGCAAAGCTCGACGAAATTTCCGTAGAGCCGCAGGCCGGCGGCCTGGCTTTTTTCCGGGTGAAACTGCGTCGCCACGCAACGTCCGCGCGCGATCGCCGCCACGAACGGCCCACCGTAATCGCATTCGCCCAGGATCAGGCTGCGATCCGCCGGTACGCAGTGGTAACTGTGGACGAAATAGAACGGCTCGCCCTCGCTCCGTAAACCTGCGGCCAGCGGCGAACCCGCTTGCACGAAGCGCACCGGATTCCAGCCCATGTGCGGCACTTTGTACGAAGGCGGCAGCCGGAAGCGGCGGACCTCGCCCGGGAACACTCCGAGCCCGCGGCAATCGCCTTCCTCCGAGCGCTCGAACAGCGCCTGCATGCCGAGGCACACGCCGAAGAACGGCCGGTCTTCCGCGATCCAACGTTTCACTGCCGCACCGAGACCCGTGGCTACCAGCGCCGCCACGCAATCCGGCAACGCGCCCACACCGGGCAGAACCAAACCATCCGCCGCGCCGATCTCCTCCGTCCGCTCGATCGTGTGCACCTCCGCGCCCGCGGCCTCGAAGGCCTTCGCGACGCTGCGCAGGTTACCCATGCCGTAGTTCAGCAGGGCCAACCGGGGACGGCGGGACTCGGTCGAGGCGGAGGCGGTCGGCGTGGCGTTCATGCGCGAAGACTTGTTCTCGGGCTGCGCCCACACGGGGCAACCCGAAACTCGGTAACGGCACAACCAACCCGAGCGCCAACGCATGACCGCGGACCTGCGGTCGCGTTGAGGCGCCGGGCGTTATTTGCGGTCGTCGTCCTTTTCCGCGGAGTTCCCGGAATCGCGACGCGAGTCCTCGCGCGGCGGCGGACCGCGGCGGCCGCCGTTTTCGGAGTTCGAAGAACGCTGTTGTTCCTGCCGGCGCATCGACTCGGCGGCACGCGCGCCCTGCGGCTGCGGACGAGGCGCGGAGCGGGTTGCCTGCTCCGTCCGCGCGGGCGATTCAGTGCGCGGACGCACGGTCGGGGCGACTCGCGGCATCGGCGCCGGCTGAGGCGGAGGCGTCGGCGGAGATTTCACCTCGCGATTGGCCGAAGGCGTGACGGGCCGCGGCCCCGGAGTCGGCCTCGGGTGATCGTTGGCCGCGGGCGGCGGAGCGACATGCGCAGGACGGCCCGGTGGATTCCGACGTACTGCCGGAGTGTTCTGCGGCGGAACGGGGTCGGGCGTGCGCACGCTCAACGGCCGTTGCGAGGCCGGCGGAGCGACGACCGGAGGCTGCGCCACGTGGCGCGGCTGGGGTTGCGAGCGGCGGGCATCGTTCGGGCGCACTTCGCGAACATCGGTGCGGTTGCGCTCGCGCACCTCTTCACGGTCGCGCTCACGGATGTTTTCGCGGGCGCGCTCTCGCAGCTCGTTGTTCGGGCGCTCGGTGCCGAGGCGGTTGTTGTCCGGTTTCCAATTCGGGTCGTTGTGATGGTCGCCGGGCCGGTTGTCGTCGCGGCGGTCATTGTGGTCGCGCCGGTCGTTGTCGCCGCGGCGGTGCTCGTCGTGACGGCCGTTGTTGTCCCGCCGGTCGGAGTCGCGGCGGTCGCGATTGTCGGGACGATTCTGATCGCGCCGGTGGTCGCCATCGCGGCGGTCGCGGTCCCAATCACGGTCGCGGTGATCGCCATCCGGACGCCGGCGGTCGTGGTCGTGCCAACGGTGCGGCCGGTGCCAACGACGGTCGTGGCGCCAGTCGTCGCGTCCGTACCAACTGGGCCGGTGCGGCGGCGGGCAAAGGATGACGCGGCCGTGGTACCAGGGGCTATCCCACACATCGAACCAGATCGGGTAGAACAGGCCGAAACCGACATAGGAGAAACGCGACGTTTCGAACTCCTCGTCCTCGATCACACCACCGGGCCATTCGAATTCGTCGCCGCCAGGCGCGCCCAGGCTGCGGGCGGAGGAGGTGCTCACGACGGTCCACTCGGAGGGGTTGTCGGGGTTGCGCCGCTCGAGCACGGCGTAGACGAGGTAGTCGGCCTCCGAGGGTTGCTCGACGACCACGGAGCCTTTGCCCCTGAAGTAATCGATGAGAATGGCGCGCACATCCGCGCGTTCCTGGTCGGTGGGCTCGCCGCCGCGGAACTCCATCACGAGGGCCACGCGGCTCGCCGCGGGCAACGTGGTCCCTGAATATGCAGGCGTGGCGGCGATCGAGTGGTACTCGGTCACACAACCGGTGCTGCAAAGCGCGAAACCGGCCAGGACGAGGGCGCCGAAGCCGGCGAAATACGTTTTCATGGTGGGGTGTTGGCGGTGCGAACAGGGGTTTCGCGGGGAGAAGTTGGCCGATGCCGGCCGGGAACGAAACACCGAACAAGACAGGGCAACACCCTCCGCGGTTCCCGCGAACGCACCGCTCGCGCCACGCCAGCCCCGCCCGGCAGCGGCTTGGTGCCCGGGCGGCAGGACGGAGATTCAGGTTGCCGCGAGGAGTTTGCGGAGGACTTCGTCGACGAGCTTGGGGTTGGCCTTGCCCTTGGCGGCTTTCATCACCGGGCCCTTGATCGAGTTGATGGCCTTCTCGTTGCCGGCCTTGAACTCGGCCACGGCCTTCGGGGTGGCGGCGATCGCCTCCTGACACCATTTTTCCAATTCGCCGGTGTCGTTGCTCTGGCGCAGGCCGCGACGGTCGACGATCGGCTCGGGCAGCTCACCCGACTGGGCCATCTCGACGAAGACTTCCTTCGCGCTGCTCGACGAGATCGCGCCGCCATCGACGAGGGCGACGAGCGCGGCGATGTGCGCGGGGCGGATCTTCGAATCGGCAAGCACCAGGCCGGCGGCGCCGAGTTCGCGGAGGAGGTCGTTGGCGATCCAGTTGCCCACGGCCTGCGCTTTTCCGGAGCCGGCGAGTTTCGCGGCCTCCTCGAAGTAGTCGCTGAGCGCGCGGTCGGGCACGAGCACCGAGGTGATCGTGTACGGGAGCTGGTACTCGGCGAAGAAGCGGCGCTGTTTCTCGAACGGCAGCTCGGGCAGGCCGACGCGAAGCTCGGTCTTCCACGCCTCGTCGACCTTCACGGGCATGAGATCGGGATCCGGGAAATAGCGGTAGTCGTGCGCCATCTCCTTCGAGCGGAGCGACTGCGAGGTGCCGGTCTGGCCGTCGTAGTCGCGCGTCTCCTGGCGAATGGTGCCGCCGCCGAGCACGACGGCGGTCTGGCGCTGGATCTCGTGCGCGATGCCGTCGCGGACGAACGAAATGGAATTGAGGTTCTTGAGCTCGACCTTCGTGCCCAGCTTCTCGGAACCGATGGGGCGGATGGAGATGTTGGCGTCGCAGCGCATCTGGCCCTTTTCCATGTCGCAGTCGGAGATGCCGGCGGCGACGAGCGTCATGCGCAGCGCGGTGAGGAACGCGAAGGCCTCCTCGGGCGACTTGAGCGCGGGATCGGTCACGAGCTCCATGAGCGGCGTGCCGGCGCGGTTGTAGTCGATGAGGCTCTCCGCGGCACCGTGGTTGAGCTTGCCGACATCCTCCTCGAGGTGGATGCGCGTGAGCGGGATCGTCTTGTGCTCGCCCATGATGTTGCGCGCCGGGCCGGGCAGCTCGATCTCCACGCCGCCGCGCAGGCAGATCGGCTGGTCGTACTGGGAGATCTGATAGTTCTTCGGGCTGTCGGGGTAGAAATAGTTCTTCCGGTCCCATTTGCAGACCGGGGCGATCTCGCAGCCGAGCAGGAGGCCGACCTTGATGATCTTGTCGAGGGCCTCCTTGTTGAGGACCGGGAGCGTGCCGGGCAGCGCGAGCACGACGGGATCGGTGAGCGTGTTGGGCGGCTCACCGAAGCCGGTGGCGACGCGCGTGAACATCTTCGAGCGCGTCTTGAGCTGCACATGGACCTCGAGCCCGATGACGGCTTCGAAGGCGGAGGAATTTTGAGCCACAGTGGACACAGGAAATCGGGGTCAGAGCTGCGGGTGCTTGGTGTGGAAATCGTGGGCGCGTTCGTAGGCGTGGGCGATGGCGAGGAGGTCGGCTTCCTGGAACGGGCGGCCGACGATTTGCAGACCTATCGGCAACCCTTCCGGCGAGTAACCGCAGGGCACCGACACGCCGGGCAGACCGGCGAGGTTGAGCGGCAGCGAGTAAACATCGACCAAGTACATCGCCAGCGGGTTGTCGGTCTTCTCGCCCTTCTTGAACGCCACCACCGGCGACGTGGGAGTGAGCAACGCGTCGACCTCGCCGAAAGCGTTCGTGAAATCCCGTCGGACCAGCGTGCGCACCTTCTGCGCGCGGCCGTAGTACGCGTCGTAATAGCCGCTGCTGAGCACGTACGTGCCGAGGATGATGCGGCGCTTCACCTCGGAGCCGAAACCTTCGGCGCGCGAGTGGTGGTAGATGTCGATCGCATCCTTCGCCTTCGCGGAGCGGTGCGTGTAGCGGATGCCGTCGTAGCGCGCGAGGTTCGAGGACGCCTCGGCGGTGGCGATGATGTAGTAGGCCGCCAACGCGTATTCGGTGTGCGGCAACGAAACCTCGCGGATCTCGCAGCCTTGCGCGCGATACCAGGCGATCGCCTGTTCGACGGCGGCGCGCACCTCGGGCGCGAGGCCTTCGCCGAAATATTCCTTCGGCACGCCGAGTTTCCACGGGCCGCGGCGCTTGGTGAGCTCGGCGCGATAGTCCGGGATTTCGGTGCGAAACGACGTGGAGTCCTTCTCGTCGTGCCCCGCGATCGCCTGCAACGTGAGCGCGACGTCCTCGACCGTGCGCCCGAACGGCCCAATCTGGTCGAGCGACGATGCGTACGCGACCAACCCGTAACGCGAGATGAGCCCGTACGTCGGTTTCAGGCCGACGATGCCGCAGAGCGACGCCGGTTGGCGGATCGAGCCGCCGGTGTCGCTGCCGAGCGAGACCGGTACTTGGCCGGCGGCGACAGACGCGGCGCTGCCGCCCGAGCTGCCGCCGGGGATGCGCGAGAGGTCCCACGGGTTCGCGGTCGTCTTGAACGCCGAATTTTCCGTCGAGCTGCCCATCGCGAACTCGTCCATGTTCAACCGCCCGAAGAGCACCGCACCGGACTCCTTCAGCCGCAGCACCGAGGTGGCATCATACGGCGAGACGAACTTCTCCAGCATGCGGCTGCCGCAGGTCAGCGGTTGATTGCGCACGGCGATCACGTCCTTCAGGCCGACGGGCACGCCGTCGAGCGGGCCGCGCGCCTGGCCGGCGGCGCGGCGCCCGTCGGACTCGCGGGCTTGGGCGAGGATGTCGGCCTCGTCGAAGGAGAGGAAGGCGTTGAGGCGGGCGTCGGTGGCGCGCACCTGCGCGAGGCAGGCCTGGGCGAGTTCGACGGCGGAGACCTGGCGCGCGGCGAGCTGGTCGGCGAGTTGCGCAGCGGTCTGGAAAACGAGGGCGGACGACATTGCGGAGAACGAAAAATGGTTGGCGCGACGGAGTCGGCGGTGACGGTGGACGGCGGCGCGGCGGCCCGATCGAGATGGGCTCGGCCGCGGCGCGCGCGGGGTCGTTACTCGACGACCTTCGGCACGGAGATCATGTTGTCGCGGGCGGCGGGCGCGTTGCGCAACACGTCCTCGACCGGTAGGCCCGGCTGCGGCACATCGGCGGCCCAGACGTTGTGCACATCGAAGGCGTGCGCAGTGGGTTCCACGCCGGTCACGTCGGCCTGTTTGAGCTTCTCGATGTACGCGAGCACATCGCCGAGCTGGCGGGAAAAGGTGGCCTTCTCCTCGGGGGTGAGCGCGAGGCGCGCGAGATTGGCGACGTAGTCGATGTCGATGTTGTTGGGCGTATCGGGCATGGCCGGCGGCGGTTCCTGTGCAGGCTACGGTTCGGCTCGTGACGTTTTCAACCCGGATTCCCGGCTCGACATCGGGAGTGTTCCCCGGCGGTTTTCGATCAAGCCCCCGCTCCACCGGCCGATCAATCCTGCGCGGGGCATCCCGATCCCCTCTCCCGCCACATGAAAATCCTGGTCGTCGACGATGATCGCATCGCGCGCAAAGTCCTGCGCGCGTTCCTCGAGGACGCCCATTACAAGGTCGTGACCGTCGACGACGGCAAACAAGCCATCGATGCGATGCTGGCGGCCGATGCGCCGCCGATCATGATTCTGGATTGGGTGATGCCGGGAATGTCGGGCCCCGAGGTGTGCGCGAAGCTCCGCGCCGCCCAGCTGAAGTTCCGCCCGTACGTGGTCATGCTCAGTAGCAAGACCGACAAGAACGAGGTGGTGGCCGGCCTCGATGCTGGCGCGGACGATTTTCTCTCGAAGCCGTTCAACCTCGGCGAACTCCTCGCGCGCCTCCGCGTCGCGCAACGCATGGTCGAATACGAGGTGGAACTCCATCAGAAGATCGCCGAGCTCGAGGCGCTCGAACAACGCCACCGCCTGCTCGGCGACCTGCTCGCCACGCCCGGGGCCGACGGTTCCGCCGCACAAGCCGCACGCTCCGAAGCGCCCGCCGAGCGCTCGAAAGCCGCAATCACCCGCGAGCAACTCGCCCCCCTCGCCTGCGCGGCGCTCGAACAACTCGGCCTCGGCCAAGCGCGTCAGGTGGAGCCGGCTCCGGATTTCGAACCGTTGCGCGTCTCGTATGCGGCGTGGGTCGCCGTGATCGCCATCGACGAGCAACGCTGGATCGACCTGCTCGTCGAAGCGTCGCCGGCCGTGATCGGCAACTTCCTCACGAAGACGCTGCACCGCCGCTCCAACGTGCAGTTGCCCAAGCCGGCGTTTCTCGCCGAGGCCCTCACCGTGATCGGCGCCGCGCTGCGCACCGAGCTGCGCCAACGCACCTGCGACACGCTCATGCCCTTCCTCTCCCGCGGCCTCTACGTCGAGCGCCCGCGGCTGCGTCTGCCCGTGCCCGACGACGCGATCACCGTGCATCTCGAGGTCGGCGGCGATCGGCTCCAGCTCACCGCGGTCGACCAACCGGCGCCGTTCCGCCGCAAAAGTTCGAATCATCTCCGGATTTACGACGTGCTCGCCGAGGCCTACCCGCCGCCGTCGGTCAACGAGGTCGCTCTGCTCAACCGCGGTGCGATCCTCAACGACCGTTTCATCGAGAAACTCGCGGCCTTCGCCGAGGCCACCTCCGAGCAACACCCGATCCCGGTCTACGCGCCCACCCCGCTCGCGGCCTTCTTCAACCGCGAAGGCGAACGCTGACTCGCCGCCCGAGGCCCGCGAGCCACGCTCCGCCGGTAGCGAAGGCCACCGCCCAGGCTTCCGCGCCGCGCTTCGCCCGCGAAGCGCGCAGCCGGGCGATCCGCCCCGAGGGTCGAGGCCGCGCCATCGCGCTCCGCGTCGCCGAGGGTGTTTCCCTCAAAAGTTTCCCCGCCTCCGGCCGATAGGATACCCCACCCACTCGAGCACCGCACTGCAACATGAAGGTCCTAATCGCCGAAGATGATCGCGTCTCCCGCGAAGTCCTGGTCCGGGTGCTGGCCGGCGCGCATCACGAGACCGTCGTCGTGGCCGACGGCAAGGCCGCCCTCGCTGCGCTGCTCGATGCCGACGGCCCGTTGATCGCCCTCATCGATTGGGTCATGCCCGGGCTCGACGGCCCCGAAGTATGCCGCCAGCTCCGTGCCGCCAGTCCGGCGATCCAGCCGTACGTGATCATCGTGAGCTCGAAGTTTCTCAGCGGTGAAATCACGGCGGGACTGGATGCCGGCGCCGATGATTTCATCAGCAAACCGTTCAACCCCGACGAACTCCTCGCGCGCCTCCGCGTCGCGGAACGCATCGTGGGTTACCAGCTCGCCCTCCAGAAACAACTCGAGCAGTACGACTCGCTCGGCCGCCGCTACAGCCTGCTCGGCGAGATCGTCGCACAGCAGCTGCAGCCTCCGCTCGAGACGCTCGAATCCACCGTCGACGATCCCATCGCCGAAGCCGAACGCGCCGCGCCACCACTCGCGCCCACCGCGCCGCCCCCGATCTGGTTCGCCGCGGGCGAAATCCAGGATCTCGTGCCGCGCGCCCTGACCGAGCTCGGCCTCTCCGCCCACTCCGCCATCGCCGACGCCGGAGAGCACGCGACCGGAGTGGCCTCGTTCATCGCGTGGTCCGGTTTCCTCGACCTCGAGCACGACCGCTGGATCGACCTCGTCATCGAGATGGAACCGGCCGCCGCCGCCCTCGTCCACGAACGCGCGCTGCGCCGCAAACCGCAGACGAGCGCCGAAATTTGCAGTTTCCTTGCGGAGACACAGACGGTCATCGCCGCCGCCCTCAAATCCGCGCTCGCCGCCAAAGGCTGCGGCGTCGGATCCCCGCTGCTCTCCCGCGCCCAACAACGCGACCTCTGGGAACCCGCGCTGCGCATCCCGGCTGAGAGCGAGACCTACCGTTTCGACCTCGACGGCGTCGCCCTCGACCTGGCCGTCGTCTGCTACCCCTGCGCCCCGCGCACGCGTTCGCCGTGGGACCTGCGTGTCCACGAAGTGCTCGCCGCGCCCTACCCCTCCGTCCCGGCGCACGCCGGTGCCGCTGTGGGCGAACGCGGCGCCGCTCTCACGGAGCATCTGGCGAAGCAGATCGCGAACTGCGCCGATCGCCTGCCGCAGGACGAGGACGTGTCGGTGTACGAACTCTCGCCCATCGCGCAGCGTTTCTTCCGGACCAACGGCCACACGCGCCCGCTCTGAGCGCCTCGCGACCGAAAGGGGCCCGCGGCAGCCACCGCCATTCGCCGCACCACTGCCACCGCGGCCCGCCAACAGCCGTCCTGCAATCGGAGGTCCGCCCAGATCGCGGCTGGCGCAAAATCCATTCTGTGGCACAAGGAGCGCTCCGTCGGCTGCGTGCCGACGCCGCCCGCACCGTGAAACCGCGCTCCGCCAATTCTCCGACATCGGATCATCTCATCCACCTCGACGTGCTCCGCGGGCTGGCGATCCTGATGGTGTTTTTCGTGCACCTGCACGGCGCCACGTTCGGCTGGAATCACCTGCCATTCGCCGGCTACTTCCCGGATTTCACCGGGGCGGCCACGCTCTCGAGCCGCGTGTTCTATCCGTACTGTCTCGGCGGGCTCGGCGTGACGCTGTTCTTCGTGCTCTCGGGCTATTGCATCCACGGCTCGCTGCTCGCCTTCGAAACGAAGCATCGCGGCGCCACTTCAGGCGAGTTCCTGCGGTATTTTTTCGTGCGGCGGTTTTTTCGGATCTTCCCGGTGTACCTGCTGGCGGTCGTGTACTTCAGCTTCTTCCACGCGCCGACCGCGCTCACTCGTGAGAACCTCTGGCCGCAGCTCCTCAGCCACCTGTTCATGGTGCACAACGCCGATCCGGACACCTTCAGCGGGATCAACGGCGCCTTCTGGAGTCTCGCCTACGAGTGGCAGCTCTACTGTTTCTACCCGGTCTTCGTGTGGCTGCGTCGGCGTTTTGGTCTCTACCGCGCGTTCAGCTTCGTGGTGATCGGGTCGCTGCTCTACAGCCAGTTCGCCGCGCAGCTCGGCGCCGATCTCTACCCGCTCAAGAGCGCGGTCTTCCGGAGCAAGTACATGTTCGTCTGGTTCCTCGGCGTGCTGCTTTGCGAGCGGCACGCGCGCGGCGACCGGGTGTTCCCGCGTTCGCGGATCGGCTTCGGCCTGCTCGCCGCGTTCGGCGTATTCGCGTCGCAGTTCGCCCCGCTGCAGACGATCCTCTGGGAAATCTGGGCGTTCATCTTCGGCTGGTTGCTCGAGCTCTACCGCGACCGCCGCTCACCGGGTCGCCTTGAGCACGGCGTCGCGTGGATCGGCGTCGTCTCCTACTCGCTGTACCTCTGGCACGGGCCGTTGATCGAGACGCTGCTCCCGCTGCTGAAACCGGCGCTGCGCGGCGGCTTCCCGTACAACCAGATGACCGTCGGCTCGGTGCTCGTGCTCGCGCCGCTGCTGTTGCTCTCGTGGGCGACGTACCGCTTCGTGGAGAAACCGTTTCATAACCTCGGCATGCGGCTCTCGCGGCTCAGCCACGGCAGCACGCCCGCGGCGGAATCGGTCGAGCCGCCGAGCCCCGGCGCGCGCCCGCCGTTGCAGACGGCCTGAGATCGGCGCGCGGCGAGAGTGTCGGGCAGCGACCGCCTCGGCACGCCGCCAAGCCGGCCTTTCGCGCACGGGCCCGGTGGGCCCGGCGGAGTCGCCCTACCGCAGCGCCCACTCGATCTCCGCGGATCAACTGTGCCGAGGCGCGACCGACTCGGGCGCGGCGGTGGACGTCGACAGTGGCGACGTATTCTTCCCGGATTCCAGCTGAGCGGCATGCGCGGCCGAGCTACCGGCCAGCAGATGGAGCGTGTCGACGCTCACCACGAGCGCGTGCGCCTGGACGCCGAGCTCCTGCGTGGAGGCGGAAGTCTCCTCGGCGCTGGCGGCGTTGGCCTGCGTGACCTTGTCCATCGCGGCGACCGCGGTGTTGAGCTGGCCGAGTCCGCTGCTCTGTTCACCGCTCGCGGTCGCGATCTCATTGATCAGCCCGTCCGTGCGCCGCACGCGAGTGACGATCTCCTCGAGCGCATGGCCGACCTTGTCGCTGATGCGCACACCTTCGGCGGTGCGTTGGACGGCGTCTTCGATCTTGGCGGCGGTCTCGCGCGCGGCGACAGCGCTGCGTTGGGCGAGGTTGCGCACCTCCTCCGCGACGACCGCGAAACCGGCGCCGGCTTCCCCGGCGCGGGCGGCCTCGACCGCGGCGTTAAGCGCGAGGATGTTGGTCTGAAAAGCGATCTCGTCGATGGTCTTGATGATCGAGGCGATCTGGTCGGAGGAGGCCTTGATCGCGGCCACGGCCTTGGTCATCGCGGCCATGTCGGCATGGCCGGCCTCGGCGGCGGTGCGGGTCTCGCGCACGATCTCGCGGGCGTGGCCGGCGTTCTCGGCGTTGCGCCGGGTCATGCCGGAGATCTCCTCAAGCGTCGCACTGGTCTCCTCGAGCGAGGCGGCCTGCTGGCTGGCGCCTTGGGCGAGCGCGCGGCTGGTGTTCCCCAGTTCGTGCAGCGTGGTCTCCAGCGTCTCGCTCATGCGGGCGAGATCGCCCGCGGTGGCGGAGAGACGCCGCGCGATCCACCGCCGCATCAGGAGCCCGAGCGCGACAAGTCCCACGAGAAACGCGAGCGCGGCCACTGCGGTCGCCATGCTGTTGCGACGCGCAACCGCCCGATCCTCCACCAGACGCGCCTCGATCGCCTGCTGCCGCTGTGTCAGATCTGCCTGGATGGCAGCGCTCAGCGCGGCGACCGCCGGTGCCACTTCCTGGATCAGGAGTTCCGAGGCGCGCCCGTTGTCGCCCACCATCACGGCTTCGACCGCCTTCGCCTCGATCGCTGTCACGCGATTCCATTTCTCCACGAGAGCCCCGCTCGCGGCTGAGAGTTCCACGGCAAGCGCCGTATCGGCGGCCTTCGCCCGGGTGAGAAGGTTTTCGATCTCGTCGGGATCGCGGGAACGCACGAGCGATTGCACGAGATTCCGGCCCTCGCCTACGTGCGCCTGCAACGTGTTCGCCTGGGCAAACGCCGCAATCGTGTCGCGCACCGCGGCCTCGTGGCGCGCCTGCTGCCGACGCGCGCTCAGGAGGAGAAACGCGACGGTGACACCCGTCACCAGGGAGAAGCCGACCAGCAATCCCGTGAGCAAACGCGGGAGGCTTTGCGCGCGCGCCATGAGTAGATCAGTTGCGGAGCTTGGTCACACTCAGGCCGACGACGAGCGAGCCGATCGGCGTCGCTCCATCGAGCACCGGCACGGCGACCTGCACCTGCTGGAGCCCGGTCGATTCGTCGACCTCGATTTCGCCCTGCCAGACCTTGCCGCTCATCGGCACATCGTGCTTCGCCTTGCCGCGATGCGACCAGTTGGAGGGTTTCGCCAGAAAGGCCACTTTCGTGCCGTCGGCACCCGAGAGGAACGCCTCGGAGATGAACGCCGATTTCTGGGCCTTGAGCACCTCGCCCGCCGGATTCTTCGAGAAACTGCGCACGAAGGGATCGAGCAACGTGAGCGATTTCCATTTTTCCTGCGTCATCGCGGCGGCGTCGGCGGATGGCGCCGCGTTGTGCGCCTGCACGGCCGCGACGATCGCGGGGTCGGCGGCGAGCGTCTTGGCGGCATCGATCTCGTGGTCGATTTTCGTCTGCAGGGCCGGGTCGACTTGCGCGCAGGCCAGGGTGGAGAACAGGACGGCGACGAGGCCGGAAAGGAGAACGCGACAGCAGGTTTTCATGGGTGGATGGCAGCGTGGGCAGACGTTCTGTCCGTCGGGGCGCAGACAGGTCGAAACCGGAGCATCCGCTCCGATGGCGACACTGCTCAATCGGCTCGTGGCACGGAATGTTGAGGCACGAGGTCGCTCCGCGAAGGGCACCCGCTCGCTTGCGCGACGGAGACCAATCCCGAGACCTCCCTCCGGCCGCTGCACTGGCGAGCCATTAGCCCGCACGCGACGCGGCGCGCACCCACGCGCGACGAGCCGCCGGATTCGGCTCCGAAGCCACGCTCCGGCGCGCGATCTCGTGCGCGCGCAGCACGGCGGCATGCCGGTTCCCGACGCCAAGCTTGTCGAACAGCGCTTTCACATGCGCCTTCACCGTCGGCAAACGCACCCCGAGGATCGTGCCGATCTCGGCGTTGCTCCGCCCGCGGGCGAGCCACGTGAGCACCTCCGACTCGCGGGGCGACAGGCCCGCACGCACGAACGCCGCCGGGTCGGCCACCGCCCGTTCGAGCGACGCCAGCGCGCGCACCAGTTGCACGGCGTTGGCGAGGTGCGGCTGGAGCCGCGCAAGCGTCTCGCGATCTTCCGCGCGGTAGGTGCCGGCAGCCCGCTCCATCCCGACGAAGAACACGTGCTCCGGCTCCAGCGCGGGCAACAGCATCGCCGCGTGATCCGTCAGCCCCGCGACAGCGAAGCCTTCACGGTAGATGTCCGACGCGCGGAACGCCGCGTCGTCCATGAAATCGCTGCGCAGAAACGGCCGGCCGCCGGCGATGCTCGGATCAAAGTTGAAACACGGGTACTTCGCCATGTGCCGTCCGTACCCCGCAAACCCCGCGCCGATCTCCGGGTAGAACGGGTCGAACACGACATCGAGCTTGCGCGTGTTCGGATCGAAGGTCGCAAACGACACGACCGCGCAGCCCACCGCCTCCCGGAGGATTTGCGCCGTGCGGCCGCGAAACGACTCAAGATCGAGACCAGGCGCAAACAACCGGACAAGACACTCGGGCAGGGAAAACGCGTCGGTCATGGGCATGTGGTAGCAGCGCGCCGATTGGGCCGAGCGTGCGGCCGCGTTCAAGACAAACCCGCCCGCGTGTCCGCGATGAAGCCGGCGGGGCTCGGTCTCCACCTCGCCCCGCCGGCCACCGTCAACCGAAGTTTGTCACTGCTGCGCGGCGCGCCACAGGCGCCGACGCCATGCCACAACGCCCAGCGACGCGACCCCGAACAGCGCGGCATAGGTGGACGGCTCCGGCACGGCCACCGTCCCCGAGACGGACACGTTGTCGATCGTCACGGTCCCAAAATCATAGACCGAGTTCCCACCGATCGCACTCGGCAGCCGCGGGATGAAAAACACCCGGAACTGCTGCAACTCCCCCTCCGAGCGACCGGTGAGCAGCGAGCTGATATCGAACGTGGCCGTGGCGGGCGCGGTGCTGCCCGCGAACCGCTGCGTGAGCGCGATGCTGTCGGGATCGTTCCAACCGTACACCCACGAGGACGGGCCGGCGGCAGACAAGTCCGTCCCGAAGCCGATCGCAAACGCGTCGGTCGCGAAGCTCGAGAGACTGTAGCTGAAGCTGAGTGTCACGGGGCTGTTCAAATCGAGCGAAGACAGGTCGATCGCTCGCGTCGCGAGGCCGCCGCCGTTGGCCGCCTGGGTGAATTGCAGCATTCCGTCGCCCACGAGATAAGCGGGGCCATCGCTGAACAGGTAGCTGTGCCATCCGAAAGGCAGGGAAGACCTGCCCTCGAAATTTTCGGAAAAGACCGTCGTCTGCGCCTGCGCAGCGGCGCCGACGAGACCAACGGAGAGGATCGCAAGAAGACGAATCATGGGAACGTGTGTGAAACGAAACACCGCCCCGGAATGAGGCGGCGCTGGTAGCGCCTTCTTTATACCGTCCCTCCGCCGTGAGCGGAATCATACTTCGGTATGAGTCGCGCCGATCCCGCTTCGATTGCCGGCCGGAGCTTGTCCCTCGCTCGCCACGCGCAAGCCGCGAACACGGCTCAGGTCCTCGCTGGCTGCCCGGCCTGGGTTCGAACCAGAACTAGGCGAGTCAAAGTCGCCTGTGCTACCATTACACCACCGGGCAGTGTGCGAGAGGCGCGGAACGTGCCGGGCCCGAAGGGACGCGTCAAGGGCGGAGGCGCGCACCGCGCGAGGTGAAACTATTCCCGCCCGCGCGCGTCTCAAACTCCCGCCACTGCGGCCGCTCGGCTTGTCCCTTGCCAAGCGCCCGCGCCACTGCAATCGTCCGCCCGTTTCCAACCATGTCCGCGCTCAAACGCCTTTTCCTCGCCGCTCTCCTCGGCCTCACCGCGTTGCTCGTCAACGGCTGCGCCAGCAAAGAAGAACAAGACTCCATCCCGTGGAGCCGCCCGCAGAGCTGGGAAGGCAACGTCCCCGGCATGGGCAGCAGCCCCGGCATCTGACGCGCCGCCACCGTTTTACTTTCCCCGCCCGGGCCGCCACGCCCGGGCTTTTTTGTGCCCGCGACCCACCGCGGTTCGCGTTTGCCGGCGCCGGGCCCGCCGCCCCACCCTCTGCGCATGAGCGACGTCAACACCTCCCTCACCGCGCAACCGGGCCACTGTTACGTCGTCGCCACTCCGATCGGCAACCTGGCCGACCTCACCGAGCGCGCCCGCGGCATCCTCGGCACCGCCTCGGTGATCGCCAGCGAGGACACGCGCACCACCGGCGCCATGCTCCAGCGACTCGGGCTGCACCGCCCGCTCGTCGCCTACCACGAGCACAACGAAACCGAGGCGGCGGAACAACTCGCCGCGCGCCTCGCCGCCGGTGAATCCGTGGCGATCGTGAGCGACGCCGGCACGCCGGGCCTGAGCGATCCCGGCTTCCGCCTTGTGCGCGCGTGCCGCCGGCGCGGGTTGCCCGTCGTGCCCGTGCCCGGCGCCTGCGCGGCGATCGCGGTGCTCAGCGCGAGCGGGCTGCCGACGAACGCGTTTTTCTTCGCCGGTTTCCTCCCGCCGAAAACCGCCGCGCGCCGCACGTTTCTCGAGAAGCATCGCGAGGCCGAGCACACGCTCTGTCTCTACGAAAGCACGCATCGCATCGAGGCGTTCGTCGACGAGATCGTCGAGGTGCTGGGCGAGAAGCGCGTCGTCTGCCTCGCCAAGGAGGTCACGAAACTCCACGAGACGTTTCTCGTCGGCCCGGCCGGCGAGGTGAGGACGCGTTTCGCCCCGTTGAGCAAAAAAGGCGAATACGTCGTCCTGATCGCGCCGGCGGATTTCGAACTGTAGGCGGCACGCCCGAACGCAGTGCAGATCGGGTCGCGCCGCCGGAGCGCGTCAGGCCTTGAACAGGTCCACCGGCTTGAACACCGCGATGCCGGCGGCGCTGAGCGCGACGAGGGCCTTGTCGGTGTTGTCGAAGCGGAGGACCATCACGGCGTCGTTGCCCGGCCGCTCGGCGAAGGCGTACATGTACTCGACCGACACGCCGGATTTCTCGAGCAACACGAGCACGCCAGCGAGCCCGCCGGGTTGGTCGGGCACCTGAAGCGCGACGACCTCGGTGGTCGTAGCGGCGTAGCCGGCGGCGGCGATCGTCGACCTAGCCTTTTCGACGTCCGGCGTGAGCAGGCGCAACAGGCCGAACTCGCCGTTGTCGGAGAGCATGAGCGTGCTGAGGTTCACGCCCGCATCCGCGAGCGTGCGACAAAGCGCTGAGAGACGGCCGGGGCGGTTTTCGAGGAAGACGGAGAGTTGGGTGATTTTCATCGGGGTAGAAACAGTAGCGAGTAGCGGGTAGTGAGTAGCGAGCGGATCAGGCATCGATCTGAACGAGCAGCGGACGATGAGCAGGAGAGGTTGGCCCTACTCGCCACCCACAACTCGCTCCTCGCTACTACCCTTCATTTCTCTTGTCGAAGAGGCGCTTGGCCTTGCCTTCGCTGCGCGGGATCGAGCCGGGTTGCACGAGCGTCACTTCGGCGTGGAGACCGGTGATCTGCTCGATGCTGCGGCTGAACCGCTTCGCGAGTTCGTCCATCGCGCCGACCTTGTCGCTGAGCATCTCGGCGGTGACCTCAACCTTCACCTCCATGCGATCGAGGCCCGCCTTGCGGGTGAGCACGATCTGGTAGTGCGGGAGCGTGGCCTCGGTCTTGAGGAGCGCGGTCTCGATCTGCGAGGGAAACACGTTCACGCCGCGGATGATGAACATGTCGTCGCTGCGGCGGCTGATCCGGCGGATGCGGCGGATGGTACGGCCGCAGGCGCAGGGCCGCGTGTCGATCGCGGTGATGTCGCGCGTGCGATAGCGGATCGCGGGCATCGCCTGCTTGCTGAGCGTCGTGAAAACGAGTTCGCCCTCGGTGCCGTCCGGCACGGGCTCGAGCGTCTGCGGATCGACGATCTCGACGAGGAAATGATCCTCGAAAATGTGCAACCCGTCGCGGCACTCGCACTCGGCGCCCACGCCGGGGCCGATGATCTCGGAGAGCCCGTAGATATCGAAGGCCTTGATGCCGGAGGCGTCCTCGATGTACTGGCGCATCTGGTCCGTCCACGGCTCCGCGCCGAAAACGCCACGTTTCACCTTCAGGTCGCGGCGGAAATCGATGCCCATCTTCTGCGCGACCTCGATGAGGTGGATGAAGTAGCTCGGCGTGCAGCAGACGGCGGTGACGCCAAAATCCTTCATCACCATGATCTGGCGCTCGGAGTTGCCGCCGGAGATCGGGATGACCGTCGCGCCGATTCCCTCCAACCCGCCGTGCAGACCGAGGCCGCCGGTGAACAGACCGTAGCCGTACATGTTCTGCACGATGTCGCCGCGTGAAAACCCGGCCGCGTAGAGCGTGCGCATGATGACCTGTTTCCAGACCTCCATGTCCTGCGCGGTGTAGCCGACGACGATCGGCTTGCCGGTCGTACCGCTCGAGGCGTGCAACCGCACGACCTCGCTCATCGGCACGGCGAACAGACCGTACGGATACGTGTCGCGCAGGTCGCCCTTCACCGAGAACGGCAGGTGGCGCACATCGGCAAGCGTGCGCAGGTCGGCGGGTTTCACGCCCTTGGCGTCCATGCGCTCGCGGAAGAGCGGCACGTTGGCGTACGCGAGGGCCGTGACGGCCTTCAGGCGTTGGAGCTGCACCTCGCGCAGGCGCGCTTCGGGCATGTAGTCGAGGGCGCTTTCCGGGAAGAAGGTGCCCTCCAGATCATTCCAGAGGTTGCGGATCATGGGGATTGGGGCGGACGAACGCTGACAAAAAACGGAGCGTAACGGAACACCGGATTTGAAAAGATCGCGGGCGGTAGGGCGAGTCGTCCCCGACGAGCCGCGGCTCACCCGTTCTCCCTGCGGAAGAATCGATGAGAGGGTTCGCCCTACCCGACGGCCCGCTCACCCGCGGCCGAGCGCGAAGGCCTGGTCGTTGGCGGCGTGGAGCTTTGCCGCGAAGTTCGCGCGCAGGCTCGCCTGCCACACCTCGGCCGGGAAATCGAAGTGGCGACTTAGCCGGCCGAGCATAGCGACGTTGAGCGCCTTACTCGACGGCAGCTTCGTGGTGTCGATGTCGGCGGGAGTGATGAGCGTTCCGCCCGCGCGGAGCCCGCCGCGCACGACCTCGACTTGCGACAGCTCCATCACGACGAGGAAGTCGCACGCGCCGTCGGGGATCATCGGGCTGTGCACCTCGCCGCCGAAACGCACATCGCTCTGCACCGAGCCGCCGCGCTGGCTCATGCCGTGCACCTCGGCCTTCTTCGTGTCGTGGCCGAGGCGGAAAACAACGTCCGCGAAAATGTCGGATGCCTTGATGACGCCGGTGCCGCCGATGCCGGCGAAGCGGACGTTGGTGGTGCTGGTGGTGGTTGGGGAAGTCATGGGAGGATGGACTGGGCGGACGTCGTGGACGAGGTGGACGTCATGAGGCGCCGCTCATTCTTGGTGGTGGTTCTGGGTTCTTTCGGGTTTCCGGTCTCCGCTTTCCGGTTTCATCCCGAGCACCCGCAGCCGCAGCCTTCGACCGGCGGCGCGTCGTCGGCGGCCTTGGCGGCGGCGAGCGCCTTTTCCTTCTGCTCCTTCTCCCAGGCGACGATTCGCCCGGCAGCGAGGATGCACGGACTGCGGCCGATGAGCACGGTGAGCTCGTCCTTGCGGAGCGCGTCGGCGAGCACCTCTTTGAAGCGGGCGCGTTCACGAATCGGATTCACCGTGAAGACGTTCTTCACGCCGGCGGCGCGCGCGAGGTCCTCGAAGCTCACCTTGTGGGTGGCGGCGCCGTCGAGCTGACGGCCGGTGCCGGGATGCTCCTGCTGGCCGGTCATCGCGGTGGTGCCATTGTCGAGGATGACGAGCACGTGGCCCGTCTCGGGCGTGTTGTACGCCATTTCGACAAGACCCGGCAGGCCGCCGTGGAGGAACGTGCTGTCGCCGATCACCGACACGACGCGTTTCGCCTGCTCGCGGGGCAACACGTGGCGCAGGCCGAGGCCCATGCCGACCGCCGCGCCCATGTCGATCATCATGTCCATCGCCGAGAGCGGCGGCAGCGCGGCGAGCGTGTAGCAGCCGATGTCGCCGGAAACGATGCAATCGAGCTCCTTCATCACCTCGAAGCTCGAGCGGTGCGGGCAGCCGTTGCAGAGCTCCGGCGGCTTGCCGCGCGGCGGCACGGGCTCGGGCGAGGAGTCGCCCGCGAGGATACGCTTCACGCGATCGACGCTGAGTTCGCCGAAGCGGAAAACGTCGTCGTACTTCGCGTCGACATTGATGCCCGCGGCGCGGCACGCGGCGGCGAGCCAGGGGTCGTTCTCCTCGATCACGACGCAGCGTCTCACCGAGGCGGCGAACTCGCGGATCGCCTGAAGCGGCAGTGGGTACGTCATCCCCAATTTCAGGATGCTCGCCGTCGGCGCGGCCTCGCGCACGTGGTGGTAGCTGATGCCGGCCACGACGATGCCCAGGGCGTTGTCGCGGCGCTCGAGCCGGTTCGGGCCGCTCGCGTTGTTCCACGCCTCCGCCTCGGCCATCTTCGCGCGCAGGCGGCGGTGCGCCGGCCGCGCGTGGCCCGGCACCATGACGTGCTGCGGGATGTTGCGAACAAACTCCGGAGTCGGCGCGCCGGTGTCGGCGGCGGTGAGCGCGGCGCCGAGCGGGAAACGCGCCTTCACGGGCGACTTCGAGTGGCTCACGCGCGTCGTCATGCGAAACAGCACCGGGATGCCCCAGCGCTCGCTGGTCGCGAACGCCACGCGCAGCAAGTCGTAGCACTCCTGCGAATCCGCCGGCTCGAACAGCGGCGCCACCGCGGCCTCGGCGTAACGGCGGCTGTCCTGTTCATTCTGCGACGACGCCATGCCGGGATCGTCGGCCACGATGAGCACGTAGCCGCCGTCGACGCCGGAGTACGTCATCGTGAACAGCACGTCGGCCGCGACGTTGAGGCCCACGTGTTTCATGGTGCAGAGCACGCGCGCCTTGGCGAAGGCGGCGCCGAGCGCGACCTCCGCGGCGACCTTCTCGTTGGGCGCCCACTGCGCGCGGCCGCCGAGCGCGCTGAAGTTCTCGAGGATCTCGGTCGAAGGAGTGCCCGGATAACCGGTGCCGAGGGCGACGCCGCAGTGCAGAGCGGCGAGCGCCACCGCCTCGTTGCCGCTCAGCAGCAGCCGACCGGAGGAGTCTTGCGAAGGTTGCATGGGTGGGGATGCGGGGACGTTTTCGGTCGAGCAGAACAATCCGCCCGCGGGCGCACAACTCCCAAGCGCGCGGTTCGGCGTCCGCGCAGAACCACCGCAGCTTCTCGCACCGAGCGTCTTCTGTGGGCGAGGTCGCCTGGCCTGGCTTTTCCCCGGCAGCCACGTCACTGACGTGGCCTACAGCAGCAAGCAGCCCGCGCCGCACCGCTCAATCAAAGCCGCACCAATAAACGCGGATGTAGCGCTCCAGCTTGTCGCGGTGCTCGCCGCGGTAGGCCGCGTAGTCTTTGGCGAGTTCTTCGTCGGCGCGCTCCAGCAACGCGTACGCTTCGAGCAGACCGTCGCGTTTGAGCACGGCTAGAGCATCGAGAGTTGGTTGCCACGTTTTGAGTCCGATCTCATCGGGCGCCGATCCTTTCGAACCAGCCTCCGCGGCTACGGTCAGCATCAGTCCGATCGCATCGATTTCCTCGGGCAATGAGCGGCGCTGCGCCTTCTCCTCCGGGAAATGCGACGAAAACGACTCCTTCCTCCATCGCATCGCGCCGATGTTGTACGCGAGGAAGAGCGGCCCCGTGTCCGGGCCGACCACGATCTTGATCTCGTCCTTCTCGATCTTCGACTGCATCGCCGGAAACCGCGGAATCCGATGCCCCTTCGCCTCGGCCACGGATCGCAACTCCGCGGTGAAATGCTGGCGCGTGACGCGCTGGTAAGGCTCGCAGAGCACCGCGGCGATGTGCTCGTTCAGCGCCTCCTCGCGGCGCCCAAGCTTCGCGAGCGCATCGGCCAGATAACGGTGGGCGGTCTCGTTGTCGGGCGCGATCGCGGTGGCCTTGCGGAACCACGTGCAGGCCGACTCGAGCTCGCGAGCCGCGAAGTACGTGTCGCCCGTCCACAACGTCGCCATGTAGTTCGTCGGTTCGAGCTCGGCGGCCTTCTGGTAGCACTCGCGCGCCTTCGTGAAATCGTGCCGGCCGAAGGCCGCTTCGCCCTCGCGGATCAGGCGATCGGCCTCCTCGTGCTTCGAGAAATCGCCGGCCTTCAACTCCGCCCGGCTGCCGTCGGGACGGATACTCTGGAGGATCAGCGGTGTGAGCGGATCGTCGGTGCCGAGTTTCTCCGCCTGCTCGGCGAGCGCGCGGGCGCGTTTGGCGAGTGTCTTCGCCTTTGCCGGGTCCGCTTCCAACCGCGCCTGCGCATCGAGCAACTGCGCCTGGCGCGCGACCAGCCAGGCGTTCCCCGGCTGAAGTTTCGCCTGCTCCGCATAGATCGCGGCGGCCTCGAGCAAGCGCCCCTCGTCCTTGAGCATCTGGGCCTCGCGCAGGCGGTCTTCGTCGAGCGGCTGCGGCTTCGATGCGGTCGCGGTCGCCGAAGCGGCGGCGGCCGGCGCGGGCGAACCGGGGTTGGTCGCACAGCCCGCGAGCGCGAGCAGAGCCGGCAGGACGAGAAAGCGGACGGGGTATGCCATGGGCCGACGTTGCCGTCGCCAGCAGCCGGAGACAAGCACGCAGCGGCGCCGTGCTCATGAAATCGGCTTGGCCCAGACCGGCACGCCGCTGTTACGCTCCGCGCCCATGCCCGACTCTTCCGCCCCTCAGTCCGCGGCGCCGCGCTGGCTGCCCCGGATCGGCTCCCCCGGTTATCATGTGCTGCTGACGTTCGTTGCGCTGCTGATCCTCGGCCCGTTGGGCGGGATCTCGGCCGCGTTCATGAACTTCTCCATCGGGTTCTTCGTCGGCGGGCAGGTGTTGGCCGGCATCCTCGGGAGCACCGTCACCCTGCCCTACGGCCCCGACGGCAAACACGGAGCGAACTACATGCAGACGATGGCCGCCTCGGTCGCTGGGCTCTGCGGCATGGTGGTGCTGATCCAGGCGATGGCGTGGATGGGGCTGCCGGAGCCGGCGAGCTGGAAACTCGTGCTCTACGTGCTCTCGATCGGGATGCTCGGCGTGGGCGTGGGCATGCTTTACACGCCGATCGTCGTCGACCGGATGCAGCTCGCGTTCCCGTCAGGCTTCGCAGTGGCGAACATCCTGCGCGCGCTCACCGATCCACGGTTGTTGAAACGTTCGATCGCGAAGCTCGGCGGCGGCATGGTCGCGGGGTTCGCGGGCGGCGTGTCGGCATTCAAGGCCGTGTGGCTCACGCGGCTCGGCCTGCCGGCGGCGACGGCCGCGCGCGTGGAAGCGTGGGAGATCTCGGGCGCAACTTTCGGCGCGGGCATGATCGTAGGCGCGCGCATCGCGATCCCGGCGCTGGTCGTGGCGGTCGCGGGCGAGTTGTTGAAACCGTACCTTGTCGATATCGGCTGGCTGGATGCGGGCGCGCCGTTTCGCAAGGTCGGCTTCGTCGCCGCGCTCGGCACGATCCTCGGCGCCGCGATCGTCGACATCAGCCTGATCCTCTATCAGGCGATCGTGACACTGCGAGCGAGACGTTCGGCGCCCGCCGCCGCGGCCGAGGATTGGAAACGCGTGAACATGACGCGCCTCGTGCTCTGGGTGGTGTTCTGGGCGATCGCGGTTGTCGTCATCGGCAGCCATGTGCTCGGGCAACCGCTCGGGTTCGTCGCGCTCGCGGTGGGACTCACGTTTCTCTTCGTGCTCGTGAACGGCATCTCGGTGGGCATCTCCGACAGCAACCCGATCTCGAGCGCGTTCGTGCTCACGATCTTCATCCTCGCGGCGTTCGGCCTAAAGGATCCCGGCGTGGGTCTGATGTGCGCGTCGATCCTGTTGATCGCGTGCAGCACCGGCGGCGACATGCAGCAGGACCGCTCGACCGGCTGGCGCCTCGGCACGAACCGCGTGGTGCAGTTCCGCTATCAGGTGATCGGGATCGCGATGGGCGCGGTGCTCTGCGTCGTGCTCGCGAAGCTCTTCATGAACGCCTACCCGGTGCTGCGCGTGGACCAGTTCGCCCTCACCGGCACCGAGGGCGCCGGGCGCTGGAACAGCGCGATGACGTACAAGTTCGTCGGCGCGCTCCGCGGGATCACGAGCAACCAGCCGCACGTGATGACGATGCTCAAGATCGGCATCGCGATCGGCCTCGCCACCGAGGTGCTGCGCAAACTCCTGAAACGCTCCGCCGGCTACCGGCGCTTCGCCGAGGGCTCGAAGACCGGCCACGCGACCGACTTCCTCCTCGACGCCGTGGTCCTCCCGAGCCCGTACGCGTCGAGCTTCGGCGGCTTCGTCCCGCTGCAGACAACCTATTGGTGGGTCGCCGGCGGCGTGGCCGGCACAGTGTGGGAAATGGTGGAGAAACACACCGCCGAACCCGTCGCAGCCGATGCCGATGTGCCAAGCGACATGAACACCACGTCGCTCGTCGGCGGCGGTCTGATCGCCGGCGAAGCGCTCGCCGCGCTCACGATCGGCATCGTGAGCCTGCTGCAAACCGTGCTCTGAGCGCTTGAGCCGGCGTCCGCGCGGGCCGTTTCCACAACACAGCCGCGGCCGTCCTCCGGCTCCGTCGCGAAGGCGCGACGATTTCCTTCTCGCTCCGCGCCGCCCGCGTCCCGCTACTTTGCCCCCTTCCGGCGCTGCAATCGTACGCAGGGCCACAACCAACACACATCATGGCAATGACTCCGCTCGAAGAAATCCGGCACTCCGCTTCGCACGTGCTGGCCACCGCAATCCTGCGTCTCTTCCCCGAGACACAGCTCGACATCGGCCCCCCGACCGAGACGGGTTTCTACTACGACATCGACCTCGACCGTAAACTCACCGCCGAAGATCTCGCCGCGATCGAGGCGAAGATGAAGGAGGTCATCGAGGAGAACCAGTCGTTCCAGCGCCGCGAAGTCCCGCGCGCCGAAGCCGTCGAGATCATCAACAAGATCGGCCAGACGCGCTACAAGCTCGGCCGCCTCGACGACATCCCCGAGGGTGAGGCGATCTCGTTCTACCAGAACGGCGAGTTCATCGACCTCTGCGCCGGTACCCACGTCCGCTACACGAAGCAGATCAAGGCGTTCAAGCTGCTCTCCATCGCCGGCTCATACCACCGCGGCGACGAAAAGAACAAGCAGCTCCAGCGCATCTACGGCACCGCCTTCGCCTCGAAGGACGAACTCGCCGCCTACCTCACCCAGCTCGAGCAGGCCAAGGCCCGCGACCACCGCAAGCTCGGCAAAGAGCTGAAACTTTTCCACATCGACGAGGATGTCGGCCAGGGCCTCATCCTCTGGACGCCGAACGGCTCCATCCTCCGCCAGGAGCTGCAAAACTTCATCGGCGAGGAGCTGCGCAAGCAGGGCTACCACCAGGTCTTCACGCCGCACATCGGCAAGCTCACGCTCTACAAGACGTCCGGACATTTCCCCTACTACAAGGACTCTCAGTTCGCCCCGATCGCCGACCGCGAGGCCCTCGATCAGGCCTGCACCTGCGGCTGCTCCTGCGCCGAGTTGATGAACCGCCTCGAGGGGGTGCCCGCCGCGCTCGCCGCCCAGGTCAACGAGCGCACCGGCAAAGAAACGATCACCCCCGACCGCGTCCTGCCCGACGACAAGATCATCGACGGCTTCATGCTGAAGCCGATGAACTGCCCGCACCACATCAAGATCTTCGCGTCGCAGCCGCACAGTTACCGCGACCTCCCGGTGCGACTCGCCGAGTTCGGCACCGTCTACCGCTGGGAACAGTCCGGCGAGTTGAACGGCATGACCCGCGTACGCGGCTTCACACAGGACGACGCCCACCTCTTCTGCACCGAGGATCAGGTCGCCGGCGAAGTGCTCGGCTGCCTCGAGCTCGTGAAGATCGTCTTGGCCACCCTCGGCATGAAGGACTACCGCGTGCGCGTCGGTCTCCGTAGTCCGGATTCAGCCAAGTACACCGGCACCGACGAAAATTGGGCCAAGGCCGAGGAAGCCTGCCGTAACGCCGCCAAGACCCTCGGCGTGCCGTTCACCGAGGAGCCCGGCGAGGCCGCGTTCTACGGTCCGAAGATCGACTTCGTGATCAAGGACGTCATTGGCCGCGAGTGGCAGCTCGGCACCGTGCAGGTCGACTACAACCTCCCGATCCGCTTCGACCTCTCCTACGTCGGCCCCGACAACAAGCCGCACCGCCCGGTCATGATCCACCGCGCGCCCTTCGGCTCGATGGAGCGTTTCTGCGGCGTGCTCATCGAGCACTTCGCCGGCGACTTCCCCGTCTGGCTCGCGCCCGAGCAGGTCCGCATCCTGCCCATCTCCGACAAG
>DATGXO010000209.1:0-1797 GCA_035298965.1 Opitutaceae bacterium
ATTTCGTCCGACGCCGGAGGGTAGGGCGCGGACTCCCACGTGCTCACCGGATGGGTTACACATCGTGCTCACTGGATAGGTAACACTTTTGCGATCGCATCGGCGGCGCAACGCGCCGCGGGGATGGAGGCGTGGAGGAAGGGGATGAGTCCCATTTGTTGCAAATGGGATGGTGCCGCGGAGCGGCACATCCCCTTCTTCCACCTCTGCGCGCACACCCGCGTTGCCGGCGTGCGACGGCTTCATCGGCGGCGCGAGCGAGTGGCGTTGGAGCTGCGGTAGCGCGCAGCGTGGATTCCGCTCGTCTCATCTGCACCAAGCACGCCGATGAGCATCGCTCCGAGATAGACTTTCCACCCCGCGACCGTGCGTTTGAGTCCAACGCGCTCAGCCTCGAAGGCCTCGCCGACGAACCGCCCGCGACCATGCAGGCTGATCATGCCTTTGCCTTTGACCAATCGACTCAGCCACTCGCGCGGATAGCGCAGCGGCCGCAACCGTCCGGGCATCGCGCGCGCGCTCGGGCGATAGATTTCGGCCGGACAATGCAGCCTCACACCCTCATGCGGTCGCACTTCGTTGTATTCCCGCCGCCACTTCGCCGTGCGGTGTTTCTGCGCTCGCACGCTCGGGGCGGGCGGATTGGCCTGCTCGGCCTGATAGATTTTATGCATCTGCTCGTGCGCCCCATTCTCTCCGGGACAGCCCGGGGTGATGAACTCCACTCGGATGCCCAGACGGATCCACCACACGCTCAACCGCGTCAGTCCCAACGCGCCTTCCGAGCCAAACGGACAGCCATTATCCACGCGGATCGCTTCCGGCAGGCCATATTCTGCGAACACACGGCTGAACGCCGCGCGCGTGGTCTCGACGCTTTGATCCCGCAGCAACTCCACGGCGATGAGGTAGCGGCTCGCCATGTCGCAAACCGTGAGCGGATCGATCCGCTCACCCTGGCCGCTGCGGAACCATCCCTTGAAGTCCACCGACCAGACCTCATTGGGCCGGGTGGCCACGGTGAGGTGCGGACGCTCGATTCGCGGGCCTGAGCGAGTCCGCCGCCGCGGCGGCACGCTCAACTTCCACTGCCGCAGCCACCGACCGATGGCGGCGGCGGAGGGCACGCGAGCGCGACCAAACCGCCGGCACAACACCCAATGCAACTTCCGGGCACCCCAACTCGGATGCAAGCGACGCACACGCCGCACTCGTTGCAGCCACCGCGACGAGGGACGGTTGTGGATCATCCGCGCACCATGACTGCGATCTCCCAGCCCGCGCCGCCCCTGCTGCTCAAAACGCGCGATCCACTTGTAGGCTGTTTTTCGGCTGATCCCAAATCGCCGGCACAGTCTGGCTAGCGGCATTTTGTGGCCCAACCATGCTTTTATTAATCTCCAACGTTGTTCGCGCGCACCGGCAGTTTTCCAAGGCATCCTGCCTCGCATGTGTTACCCATCCGCTGAGCACAAAGTGTTACCCATTCGGTGAGCACGTGCCACTCCGCTCGCCGCCGAAAGTCTTCGGCGCGAAGCGGAGTCCACGCCCTCCCCCGCCTCTCACTCGCTCCGCAACGTCACCGCCGGATCGACGCGCGCGGCGCGCCGGGCCGGAGCCCAGCAGGCCAACGCGGTCGTCCCCAACAGGAGCACGATCACGCCCCCGAAAACCAGCGGCTCCACCGGCGCGAGACCGTAGAGCACTTTCGACAGTCCGACGCCCAGCAACGCCGCGACCACCAAGCCGACAACGACACCGATCGCCGACAGCCGCATGCCCTCGCGCACGAGCAAC
>DATGXO010000210.1:0-20188 GCA_035298965.1 Opitutaceae bacterium
GACGCCGCGCCCAAACTCGTGTTCCGCGGCGGCAGCTTCGAGGAGCAGCACGAGCTGCCCGTCGCCACGCGCTGACTATCGCCGCGGGAGCTCGCGGCATCGTTTTTCCCAATGAACCTCATTTCTCCCGCTCTCCGCTGCACGGCGGTGCTGGCGCTGCTGCTCTCGTCGACACTGCACACGTCGGCGGCGAACCGTTACGACCAACGCCCGACCAATCCGAAGTACGAGGCGCGCGGCGACGATGACGAGGAGCCTGCCGCGGAAGCCGACGAAACAGCGGATGCCGGCGCGACCGACGGCGCCGATGCCGCGGAGAATGCGTCCGCTGTCGCGGCGGACGAGACGTCGCAGAGCGAGCCGGCCCCTGCCGCGGTCGAGTCGGAGCCGCCGCCGGAGCCTTTGCCTTTGTTGCCGGCGCCGGAGCGGGTTTCGGTGACGCTTGGCGGTGGCTGCGATCCGGCGACCGGGCGGGTGTTGGAGGCGAAGACGGAGTTCGACGTGAACGCGTCGGAGGTCTTTGCGGCCGTCACGATCACGGGAGACGACGAGATCGGGCTCAATGGCCGCATCGTCGTCGAACAAGTCGACGGCGAATCGGCGGGCGACGAGGCGGCGCGCGCGGCGTGCGACGAATGGATCGGCGGGCCGCGCACGGTCGCGCTGCGTTTTCCGTTCCCGGAGAGCGGGCTCGCCCCGGGGCGCTATCGCCTCGAGGTGCAGGAGAATCGGCCCACGCGCCGCGTGATCGCGTTGGTCGGATTCACGGTGAAATCCAGCCCGCTGCCGGAGCCGGGCAGTTTCAACGCCGGTCTGCATACGACCGAGGCGCCTGGCGAGACGTTGGGCTGTGGCGAGCAATCGGTGTCGCCGCCCCGTCTGTTTGCGACGCTCGAGTCCGCGGTGCCGCTCGCGCTGCGTGCCAGCGTGGCGCTGGTCGCCGAAGACGTCGAAGGACTGCCGCGTGATCGAGCCGTGGCGACAGCGATCGGCGGCTCCTTGCTCGAGCTGAGTCCCGAATCTTCGCGTGCCACCGTGGAGCTGGAGCTCTCGCGTTTCGGGCTGCCTGCCGGGACCTATCGCCTGGAGTTCCGCGAAGTGCTGCCGCCCCGGCGGCTCGTGAAAAGTGTGACGTTTGCGACGAAGGAAGCGGCGGAAACCGAGCCGTTCAATCTCGCCGACCCGGAGAATGGCGGACTGCTCGAGTCGGCGTCCGGCGAAGGCGGCGCGGGTTTGACGTGGGCGTGGATGACGTTGCGTCCGCACAACACGAAGGTGTGGCAGACGAACGACGGTCGCCCCGGCGCGGAACTGCCGGCCGAGCTGGTGCTCTCGTTCTACAAACGTGAGCCGGCCGTGGTCGCGGCCGTGGAAATCGTGCCCGGCGATCCGTCGGCCGGACCGCACAAGGTCGAGGTGTGGGGCTCGACGACCTCGGCAACGGATGGTTTCCAGAAGCTCGCCGAGAAATCGTTTCGGCCCGATCCCGATGCCACGGCGTGCCGGCTCACGATCCCGAGCAGCACGGTGCGTTTCCTGAAGGTGCGGTTCGTCGACACGCAGGACGAGCAACCCGCGGTGGCGGTGCAGTCGCTGCGCGTCATCGAAGGGCGCGTCGGCGCCTACCAGTCGTTGCGCGAGCGCTTCCCGGAGCTGCGCGGCTGGCGGTTGCAGCCGAAGCACGCGGCGCAGCAGGGACTGTTTTTCCTGCAGGCCAGCGGGACGGAGTTTCAGCGGCGGAACAACTGCATGGGCTGTCACGTGCAGTCGCAGGCGCTCATGGGCCTCAGCGTGGCCCGGAAAAACGAGTACGTCGTCAGCGACGCCGTCGAACGCGAGTTGGCCGATTTCACGGTGGCCTGCGCCACGTCGCGCGGCGATATCGGACGCGGACCGGCGGAGGGCGACGATCCCGCCCCGGACCGGACCAATACCATCTTCGGCGCGCTCGGCCTGCGCTACGCGCGGCCCGACCCGAAGACGACCGCCGAGCTGCAGGCCGCCGCACGCTGGCTGGCGACCCAGCAGGAGCCCGAGGGGCAGGTTTACCCGGATTCCTCGCACCCGCCGGTCACGCAGGGCGAGATCCTGCAGACCGCCCACGCGATGGATGTGTGGGCGGCGGTGCTCGCCGCCGGCGGCGAACCGCAGCTCAAGGACAACCTCTCCCGCGCGCTCGCGTGGATGACGCAGGCGCCCGTCGAGACGACGCAGGACAAGGTCTTCAAGGTGCTCGCGTTTGTGCGGCACGGCGGCGACGCGGAGCGGAGATTTGCGCGTCAGCTTTGCCAGCAGCTCCTCGCCGAGCAGGGCAACGATGGTGCGTGGCGCATCGATGCCACGGAGGAGGGCGGCATCCCGAGCCCGTTCGCCACGGGCCAGGTGCTCTACGCGCTGAGGCAGGCGGGGTTCAGCCCGAATTCGCAGTCATTCCGTCGCGGCGTGCAGTGGCTGTTGCTCGAGCAGAGCAACGACGCGTCATGGAAAGCGGGCGACACCACTTCGCCGTTCGCGTCGACCATGTGGCCGGTCATCGCGCTCACCGGCAGCTTCAGCTCGAAGGCCGAGCCGGCGCGCCTGAGCGTGGTGGCGCTCCCGCGCCCGGTGCCGCCGCCCCCGCCGCCGGCCGCACCGGTGATCGTCGCGCCGACGACGACGCTGCCGAAAAACATCCTGTTCGTCTTCGACTGCTCGTTTTCGATGACCGAGAAGATCCGCAAGCGCGCGAAGTTCGACATCGCGAAGGAGGTCCTGCGCGAGGTCATCAACAAGTTGCCCGACGAAACCAAGGTCGGCCTGCGACTCTACGGTCACCGCCACGGCTCGATGACGAACGAGAGCCGTGCCGACACCGAACTCGTCGTACCGATCGGCCCGCTCGATCGCACGCGGCTCATCCGCACGATCGACGGCGCCAAGGCGCTGGGGCAGACGCCGCTCGTCCTCTCCACTCTCGCCGCGGGCGAGGATCTCAAGAAGGCCGGTGGCGGCATCATCGTCGTCGTGACCGATGGCGAGGAGAGCTGCGGAGGGCGCCCCCGCAAAGCCGGCCCTCAGCTCGCCGAGCTCGGCGTGCCGCTGCGCCTTGAGGTGATCGGCTTCGCGCTCACCGGCCGCCGCGTGGCCGACGACATGATCGCGTTCACCGCGCCCACTGGCGGACGTTTCCACACCGCGGCCGACGGCCTGCAACTCGCCACCGCGCTCAAGGAAGCGAGCCGCCCGGACGCGGTGGTCGCCCCGCAGCCACCTCCGCCGCCTGCGCCGCCGGAGCCCGAGGATTTGCCGTACGAGGTTTTCGATGCTGAGGGCCATTCAGTGGCGAAAAGCAGCACGCTCGGCGGCGAGCCGCCCGAGCTCGCGCCCGGGGTGTACCGCGTGGAGCTGCGTGATGGCGCGAAGACCGCGAGCCTCGCCGGGCTGAAACTCGCGGAAGGCCAGACGCTCGAGCTGCGTTACGATCCTGCGACCGGACGAATCGAGTACGCGCCATAGCGGCCACGCGCGCCGCTCGGGAGTTGCGCGGCACGGCGGCGCGCGCCAAGTTCCGCGCCGCCATGTCGCACGCGAAACCCACCGCTCTCCTGCAACAACGTCTCGGCGCCCGCGTCGTCCGCACCGACGAGAAATCGCGTTTCGCTGGCTCGTTTGACGGCAGCAAGCTCGCCTTCGACTGCGACGCAGTGATCCGCGTGCGGAAGGACGCCGATGTGGGCGTGGTGCTGGCGTTGGCCAACGAGCATTGCGTGCCGGTCACGGTGCGCGGCGGCGGCACGTCGCTCACCGGGTCGGCGTCGCCACGTTTTGGAGGCTGGGTGCTCGATCTCACGAAACTCGCGAAGATCCGGATCGACCCTGAGGCCGGGCTCGCGGTCGTGCAGGCCGGTGCGAAGGTCGGTGACGTGCAGCGCGCAGCAGCGGCGGCGGGTTGGTTTTATCCGCCCGATCCGTCGTCGAAGGAGTACAGCACGATCGGTGGCAACATTGCCTGCAACGCCGGCGGCATGCACGGCGGCAAGTATGGCGTGACGCGCGACTACGTGCTCAGCCTCACGGGTTATCTGCCGACCGGCGAACGCGTGCAGTGGGCGGGCGAATTCAAGAAGTGGTCGGCCGGCTTCAACCTGCGCGACCTGTGGATCGGCAGCGAGGGCTGCCTGGGCATCGTGACCGAGGCGGTGTTGAAACTGATCCCGGCGCCGGCGGAGCGGTGGACTTTGTTGGCGGCATTCAAAGACGAAGCACAGGCGTTCGAGGCGGCGCGGGCGCTCATCGCGTCGCGCGTGCAGCCGGCGATTTTGGAGTTCCTCGACCGGGCGTCGGTCGAATGCGCCGAGCGCGCGAGCGGCAAGCCGGTGTTCGCCGAGGCGCCGAAGAAGCCGGTGCTGCTGCTCGAGCTCGCCGGTACGAGCGCCGAGGTTGCCGAGCAGAAGAAGGCCGTCCTCGCCTGGGCCGAGGAGCACGCGGTCGTGTCGCGCGCGGCGCGCAGCCGCGACGAGGCGGAGGAGCTGTGGGCGGTGCGGCGGAAGTGCTCGCCCGCGATGTTCGCGCTCGGCGACAGCAAGTTGAACGAGGACATCGTGCTGCCGCTGAAGAGCTACGCGGCGTTTGGCGAGTTTCTCGACAAGCTGAAGAAACGTCACGGCCTCGCGATGCCGACTTTCGGCCACCTCGGCGACGGCAACCTGCACGTGAACATCATGTACCACCGCGCCGACAAAAAGGAGTGCCGCGCGGCGGTGAAGGCCGTGGAGCAACTCATGCGCGGCGTGAAGCGGCTCGGCGGCGCGATCTCCGGCGAGCACGGTATCGGACTGGCGAAGACGCCGTTCCTTGCGCTCGAGCATAGCAAGCCCGCGATCCGCGCGATGATTGCCGTGAAGCAGGCGCTCGACCCGAATGCGATCCTGAACCCCGGCAAGATCTTCACGCGCTACGAAGTGTGGAAACACAAGCGCCTCGAGATCGCGCTGCCGTGGGATCACAAGTGAGCGGGGGCGGCAGAGTAGGTCGAGAGTCGAGCGTCGAGGGACGAGTGCCGGATGGCCGGTGCGCGGCGCTGATGTTGCCCGCCCGGCGGGCTGGCACTCCTGATTCCTGCGTCGCGCGACAACGCCCTTGCCCGCATCGGAGCCGGCGGTACGGTGTCGGACCAGACTTTCCGTTATGATCGAAGCGAGTTCTCCAGAGGCTATTCGGGCGTTTCTAGCGCGTTTGCGAACGGTTTACCGGCCGCGACTATTCGACGCGTTCTTCATGGTATTGATGCTCGGTATCTCGGAGTACTATCTCGCGCAGATCGCTATGAAACGAGTCCCGCACATGGCGGACTTCATCGATCTCATGATAGTCCTTGCTTGCGTGATCGGTGCGCTGGCGACGGCTGTCGTTTGTTCGGTTCTCATCACAGGATCGCTCCATCGTCAGCACTGTCGCCTCGTCTATCGGGCCTTCCCGCCGTTCTTCAATTGGTCAGTGGAAGACGACTGCATTGAGGCGCTACGATTCGTCCTGTTCGGGCGCGGATACCTCTTGAAAGTCCGAAAACGTGGTGAGGCGAAATTCCGGCTGGTAGCGATCAGTGAAGGGAATCTGTCTCAGGACATTGTCAGCTTTCTGAAGGAAACCTGAATCCGACCTTAGTGCGTACCGTGACGTGAAGCTGTCCCAGAACATAGGTTGAATAGACCCGGAGCGGATCGAAGATGAACGGGCAGAGGATGAAGGACTGATGCGATGTAGCGACCGTCCTCGCCAATTTGGGGCAACAGCTCGTCCCGCTATTCCCGCTCCGCGGCGCCGGCTTCGTAGCGCTTGATCCAGGCGGCGGACCAACTGGCGAAGTCGCCGGCTTCGAGGTGGGCTCGGGCTTGCGCCATCAGGTCGAGATAGAAATGGAGGTTGTGGATCGTGAGGAGCGTGCCGGCGAGCATCTCGCCGGCGACGTGCAGGTGCCGCAGATACGCGCGGCTGAAGTGGCGGCAGCAGTAGTTGTCGAGGCCGTCGACGATCGGGCGCGGGTCTTCGCGGAACTTTTCGTTGCGCAGATTGATCGGACCGTCGGGGGTGAAGACGAGGCCGTTGCGGGCGACGCGGGTGGGCATCACGCAGTCGAACATGTCGATGCCGAGCGCGATCATCTTGAGCAACTGCGGCGGTGTGCCGAGGCCCATGGCGTAGCGCGGTCGGTCGGCGGGCAGGTGCGGCGTGGTCGCGCCGACTTGGTGGAGCATCTCCGGCTCGGGCTCGCCCACGCTCACGCCGCCGACGGCGTAACCGGGGAAATCCAGTTCGCGGAGACCGGCGGCGGCTTCGGCGCGGAGATCGGCGAACGTCGAGCCCTGCACGATGCCGAAAACGTGGTGGCCGGCGTCGAGCCAGCCGGTGTCGCGGGCGATGGCGAGGCATTGGCTGGCCCAGCGGCGGCTGCGGGCGACGGCGGCCGCGGCTTCGTCGCGCGTGCAGGGCCAGGGCGGGCATTCGTCGATCACCATCGCGATGTCGGAACCGAGGTTTTGCTGGATGCGCATGACCTCGCGCGGGCCGAGGAAAAGGTTGGCGCCGTCGAGGTGCGATTGGAACGCAATGCCGTCCTCCTGGATGTCGCGGAGTTTCGCGAGGGAGAAGACTTGGAAGCCGCCGCTGTCGGTGAGGATCGGGCCGTCCCAGCCCATGAACTGGTGGAGGCCGCCGAGTTTCGCGACGAGTTCGGAGCCGGGGCGGAGGTTGAGGTGGTAAGTGTTGCCGAGGATGATCTGCGCGTGGATTTCGCGGAGGTGCGCGGGAGTGATCGCCTTCACGGTCGCTTGCGTGCCGACGGGCATGAAGATCGGCGTCTCGATGGTGCCGTGGCGCGTGCGCAGCCGGCCGCGGCGGGCGGCGGTGGCAGTGTCGGTGAGCAGGAGTTCGAAATGCGACGGCATGGGCGGCGGAGGATTTGGCCGGGCGGTGCGGGAGGCAAGCGGAAGGGCGGGCGCCGAGGCTGATGAACGCTTCGCTCGGACAAAGACCCGAGGAAGGAACCATTCTGCCGTACGGCAGAACACACTGATTCACACTGATGGAAGGCGACCGGAATCGGCGTTCATCCGCATAGCGATCTCTGCAATGAACCTCCCAATTTGTGCACGGTTCTCTTCGGGTATGCGCGCCGTGGAAGCCCCGGTCGTGGCTCAGGCCTCCGTGCCTGCGGAGTCGGTTTTCGCCGGCGCGGAGGCCGGCGCCACGGTGTGGCCTGCTTCTCGCATTGTTTGGTTCCGACCCCTTCCTCGCATGGGAAGCCGCGGACCTTGGTTGGTTGGAGGAGGGGACGCTGGTCACGCGTGGCCGATGGCTCAGCCGCGGGGTTGAGATCGGAGCCCGGCGCGCCGTTCAAGCGGGGCAACGGTCGCTGCGTCTTGCCGGTGTTAATAAGTATCGCCGCCGGGCGCTTGACCTGCCCTTCAACGCCGCAACCCTCGCTCGCCGTGCTGCTCGTCATCGACAACTACGATTCGTTCACCTTCAACCTCGTCCAGTATTTCGGTCAGCTGGGCGTGGAGCAGAAGGTCTTCCGCAACGACGAGATCACCCCGGCGCAGGCGCTCGCGCTCAACCCCGACCGCGTCCTGCTTTCGCCCGGCCCGTGTTCGCCGACCGAAGCGGGCGTGACCCTCGACATCATCAAGGCGTTCGCGGGCGTGAAGCCGATCCTCGGCGTGTGCCTCGGCCACCAGTCGATCGGGCACTACTTCGGCGGCAAGGTCGTGCGCGCCGGCCGGCTCATGCACGGCAAGACCTCGCCGATCCTGCACAAAAACACCGACGTCTTCCGCGGCATGCCGAACCCGTTCAACGCGACCCGCTATCACTCGTTGCTCGTCGAGCGCGCGTCGTTGCCGGCCTGCCTCGAGATCACCGCCGAGACCGCCGAGGGCGAGATCATGGGTCTGCGCCATCGCGAGCTGCCGGTGTGGGGCGTGCAGTTCCACCCCGAGTCGATCGCCACGCAGGAAGGCATGACGCTCCTGAAGAACTTCCTCACCTTGAACTAAGCGAACTCGGAACGGAGAACTCGAAACTCGCGATCACGTTTCGAGAGAGTTTCCTCAAAAACACCCCGCCGGTTCAGTTCCCCCTTTCGCGTTCCACGTTCCGAGTTTCCGCCCATGCGCTGCCCCAAGTGCACCTCGATAGAGGACAAGGTGATCGACTCGCGCATCAGCCGCGAGGGCACCACCATCCGCCGTCGCCGCGAATGCCTCGAGTGCGGCCACCGGTACACGACGACGGAGATGATCGTCCGCGAGGATCTGATCGTCATCAAGCACGACGGCCGCCGCGAGCCGTTCGAACGCGAGAAACTCGTGCGGGCGATCCGCGCCGCGTGCCACAAACGTCCGGTCGATCTCGAGCAGATCAACATGGCCGCCGAGGACATCATCGACCAGCTCGAGGCGAAGTTCGGCACCGAGATCCCCAGCAGCGAAGTGGGCGAGGCCTGCATGGCGCGGCTGCGCCTGATCGACAAGGTCGCGTACGTGCGCTTCGCCAGCGTGTATAAGGAGTTTCGCGACGTGAACGAGTTCATGGACGAGCTCCGCGGCCTTGTGAAACAGAAGCAGCCCTGAGCGCCCTGCCTATGCAGTCGAGTGTCGAGAGGTCGAGAAACGAGAGCAGGAATTCGAGCCGCTGCTCGATCACCCGAGCTGTCTTCGCCGATGATTCCGAAGTCCGGCACACGTCCCTCGACGCTCATCTCTCGACTGAGTCGTTACCGCTGAACGCCGCCCCCGCCCCATGAGCGTGCCCCACGAACTCCCCGCGCTGCACCTCCTCAATGCCGTGTTTGCCGGTGTGACCGGGCAGGACCTCTATCTCGCACAGCAGCTCAAAGCCGGCATCGAGCAGGCGCTCGCTGAGACCGGCGCCGTGGCGGTGGCCGGCGCGAGCGCAGCCGCGATCACGCCGGCCGCGTTCGCCGCCGCCGTGCAGGCGCTGCAACGCAAGTTCACCGGCGCGGATGCCCAGCCGCAGCACGGCTTCGCGCACTGCGACGCGGCGCAAAATCCCGCGCCGGCCGATTCGCTCTGGACGCGCCAGCAGGTGCTCGACGCACTCAAGCGCCTTGCGCCGTATCCGGAAGCGACGCTATTGATAACGAATCTCCACGCGACGTTCTGTCCGCCCGGCCGGCGGTGGACGGAGCGGCGGCAGGCCGCTTACCGCGAAGTGCTCGATTTCCTCGCCGCGCTCGCCGTCGCGCGCAAACGCGAGCGGGCTAACCTCACGCTGTTGTTTCTGTAGCGTTCTGTGACGCGAGCGCCTGGGGCTTGGTGGTGCTGGTGTGGTAGGCAGGGCGTCTTCGCGGTGCTTGCCCAGTGGTGGGTGCCTTGTGGCAGGTGTGTTGTGGCAGGTGTCTTGTGGTGGGGCGGGCTTTACGCCCGCCAGCTCGACGCGAGCCGGGATGGCGGCCGTAAGCCCGCCCACATCGGAGTTCGCCCGCTGCGCCCGGGAACCCGGGCTGAAGCGCCGGGCCATTTGCCATTGCGGGGGCGCGTGGCTCCGCGCAGTTGATGTTTTTCTAGCGGATCGAGACGTGTTGCGGCCTCGACTCGCCGGGCGCGAGTCGTTGAAGTGCGCCTCGAAACCATGGCCACCATCTTCGAGCGCATCACCGCCCGCGAGATTCCCGCCCGCATCGTCCACGAGGACGAGCTCTGCCTCGCGATCCACGACATCCAACCCCAGGCGCCGGTGCACGTGATCGTGTTCCCGAAGAAGGCGATCCCGCGCATCGCGGAGGCCGCCGCCGCCGACCAGGCGTTGCTCGGCCACCTGCTGCTCACCGCGGCCGCGGTCGCGAAGAAACTCGAGCTCGCGCAGGGATTCCGCCTCGTGATCAACAACGGCCCGCACGGCGGCGAATCTGTGCCGCACCTGCACGTGCACCTGCTCGGCCAGCGCCCGCTGGCGTGGCCTCCGGGCTGAGCGTTCGCCGGCCCCACTTTCCCCAAACGAGCGAGCAACCGGGGCGCGCGCGGAGTTTGCCACGCCGCCTCCGTTTCACCACCAACCCCCACATGGCCGAGGACGCGTTTGCCGACCGAGATGCCGTCGCCGAGGCGACACCGCAGACGTTGCGTGTGCCGTGGGCGCCGTTGGTCTCGGTGGCGGCGACGACGCTCCACTCGTGCACGCCGTTCCGTCGGCTCGGGCTCTCCGCGCTCGCCGGACCGCGCGACATCCAGCGCCGCCTCGAGCAGCTGCGCCTCTCGGTCGAGCTCGGCGCGCCGGAGTTCAACTGGGCCTTCGCGCCGAATCCGCCGCCCTCCGCCGAGCAGCTCCGCGACTCGGCCCAGCAACTCAAGGACACGCTCACGCGCCTGCTCCACGAGTTCTTCTGGTTTTGGCCGGCGAGTTACCCCGACGACGGCCCTGATCCCGCGATGGACGCGCTGCTCGCGGGCGACGCCGACGCGGCTTTCCTCCGCTGGCAGAACGACGCCGCCGTCGGACGCATCGTCGCCGTGCACAACCTCGCGATCTTCCACCAACTCGCCGCGCTCGAGGTCGAGCGCAGCGGCGGCGCGATCGAGGAGGAGACCACCGAGTGGTGGAAGGCTTCGATCGAGGAATGGACACAGGTGCGCGCCAGCGGGGAATTTTGGGAACTTGTCCGCCAACGCATCCTGCTGCTCAACGACGCGCGTCTGCCCGTCGGCCTGCTCGACGCCATGCGCGGCACGTTGCCCGACGCGTTCTGCGGTATCCACGCTTCGCTGGCGATCGCCCGCGCGCAGAAGGCGCAATGGCATGAGGCCACCGCGCACGTGCGGTTCGCGCGCCAGGTGCACGATGTACCCGCCCGCGCCGAACGCGCGCTCGAGGGCGCGATCGGCAAGGTCGTGCAGGGCGTCGATCTCCTCCTGCGCGACACCACGCGCCGCCTCACCGGCGACGGCTCAGTGGGCCTCGCGCTCACGGCGGGCCTGCTCGCCGAGGCGGCGGACGAGCTCGAGGTGATCGAGACGATCTGCGGCCGCGAATCGGAGATCTACCGCGAGGTGAGCACGCGCGTCGTCGACGCCGCGCTCGAGGGCATCATCGCCTACCAGCGCCGGACGCTCGACAGCTGCGGCGTGCTCCCGTGGCTCACGCACCTCACCACGCTCGCCGCCACGCCCGAGGTGCGTCGCCGACTCGAGGAGACGGCCGACATCCTGCACGGCAACGCGATCGTCGAGAAGCTGCCGCCCGTCGATCCCGCGGCCGGCCCGGAGGCGGCCGAGGCGGCGGAGTTCGAGGCCGCGTACCGGTTGTTGCTTGAGGAGTTCGTGCCTGGCGTGGAACGGCTCGAGCTCGGCGCCCGCGCGCGCACCGACTATCTGGCCAACGTGCGCCGCGCGCTGCGTGAGCTGGCCCATGCCGCCTGCTATCAGCTGGAGAATTTCGACCTCGCCGCGCGCGCCCTGGCGACCGCAGCCGAGATCTCCGAGGGCGCCGAGCGCGCCGCGCTGTCGCGTGAGCGTGAGCAGCTGCTGCTCGAGATCGTGCGCCGCAAGGCCCGCGAGTTTGCCGCCGAACACGCGCAGGCCGCGGCCGAGGTCGCCGCGCTCGCCGAGTCGCCGCCAACCGTGCGGCCCGCGCCCGCCGCCGAGCCTCGCGCCGGCGAAGACGAACACGCGGTGGCGACGGATGCGATGCCCGAAGCCGCGGAAAATGCCGCAGGCGCCGCCGCCGCGGGCAAAGTTTCCCGGAAGAAGAAACCAGTGCAGAGCGAGCTGCCGCTCTGGAGCGAAGCCGCGGCCCTCGGCGGTGAGGCTACCGCAACCGCGGCGGAAGCGGGGCAGGGCAGCGCTGCGGGCGACGGCGTGCCGTTGCGCGCTTTCGGCGGCAACCAGCTGCGGCTCGAATTCGGCGGCCACCTGCTCGAGCTCGATCCCGCGCGGCTGGTGTTCGACGGCGTGGCGCTCGCGCCCGACGAGATCACCGGCTTGCGTTACGGCGTCGAGGAGGCCGAGGGCGCGCCGCGCTGCCACCGGATAGCTTGGTGCAGTGCCGAGACCGTGGTGACGCTCGACGAAACGAACCTCTTCGGCGCCGGCTGCGAGGAGCCCACGCGCACGTACGAACAGGTGCTGGAGGCGTTGTACGGCATCGTCGTGCCCGGGCTGATCGCGCGGCTCGTGGAGTGGGTGCAGCACGGCGAAACGGTGCCGCTCGGGCCCGCGCAGCTGCGTCGCGAAGGTTTGGTGTTCACCGAGCGGAGTTTCAACTGGCCAAGCGATTCGGCCGTGCCTTACTCCGAGATCGCGCATGCGCTCGATGACGGCGAGTTCGTGGTCCTCCGGGCCGGCGACGTCGGCGACTCCGAGCGTTTCGCCCTGGCCGATGTCTGGAACGCGGCGATCGCAGGTCACGTGATCGACGCTCTCGCCAACGGTACCCCGCCCAACGACGAATCATGAACGACCCCGGCATGCTGCAACTGCTGATGGCGACGGACCCGCGCAAGCTCGCCCGCCTGCCCGAGGCCCCTTTGGACAAGGCCCTTGCCGAGGTGCAGGCGCTCAAGAACGCGCCACCGCCCGCGCCCGTCCCGCCCGAGCCGATCCCGCCTGCCACGGCCACCGGCCCCGCCGCGCCGGTCGAGCCGGCGAACCCGCACGACGAGGCGCTCGCCGCGCTGGCGACGCACGTGTGGCGCGCGAAGATGCGCATGATCGACGCGAAGACCGGCGAGCCGCGCGAAGAGACGCGTCGCTTGTATCGGCACATCGAGGGCGCCATGGAGGCGTTCGGCGCGATGGGCGTGCGGTTGAGCGACTGGCTCGACCAGCCATACGACGCCGGCCTGCCGGTCAAAGTCCTTTCCTTCCAGCCGACGCCCGAACTCGTCCGCGACACGGTCATCGAGGCCGTGCGCCCGGCCGTGTTCTGGCAGGACCGCCTGCTGCAAGTGGGCGAGGTCATCGTCGGCATTCCCGCAACCCCGTCCAACCAACCGTGAGCAGAAACACCATCGACTTCGGCATCGATCTCGGCACGACGAACAGCGCCATCGCGCTCGTCTCCGGCACGGGCACCGAGATCATCAAAAATAATCTCGAGGCGGACATCACACCGTCGGCCGTCTACATCAATCGCAACGGGAACCTGTGGGTCGGCCACAGCGCGCGCGCGAAGGTGGGCGACGAGCGGGCCGAGGGCGACCTGCACCTCGAGTTCAAGCGCCGCATGGGCACGGGCTACGAGTACGTGTTCCGCGCCAGCGGCCGCCGCATGCGCCCCGAGGATCTCTCGGCCGAGGTGCTGAAGTCGTTGCGCGGCGACGTGGCCCAGAAGCGCAACGAGCAGATCTCCGCGGCGGTGATCACCGTGCCCGCGGCGTTCGAGCTGCACCAGTGCGAGGCGACCAAGCGCGCCGCCGAGCTCGCCGGTTTCCGCACCGCGCTGCTGCTCCAGGAACCGGTCGCGGCCGCTCTTTCCTACGGTTTCCAGCGCATCGAGACGAAGGCGTACTGGATGGTCTTCGACTTCGGCGGGGGCACGTTCGACGCCGCGCTGATCCGCTCCGAGGACGGCACGATGAGCGTCGTCAACCACGGCGGTGACAACTTCCTCGGCGGCTCCGATATCGACTGGGCGATCGTCGAGCAGTTGCTCGCGCCGCGCGTGGCGAAGGAGTTCGGCACGCCCGAGTTCCGCCGCGGGGTGGAACGTTTCCGCTACGACCTCATCCGCCTCAAGGCGGCGGCCGAAGCGGCCAAGATCGATCTCTCGCGCCGCGAGACGACGATGGTCGAGGCCACATTGCGCAACGTCTCCGGCGAGACGGTGACCTTCGAGACCGAGCTCACGCGCCAGGACATCACGCGTGTCGCCACGCCGATCATCAACAAGGCGGTGTCGATCGCGCAGCGCGTACTGGCGGAGAAGGATCTCGGGCCGGCGGCGGTCGAGCGGCTGATCTTCGTGGGCGGTCCCACGCTCGCGCCGTACTTCCGCGCGATCGTGAAGCAGCGGCTCGCGATCCCGTTCGATTTCAACGTCGACCCGCTCACGGTCGTGGCGCGCGGCGCCGCGGTGTTCGCCGGTACGCAGCGCATCTCCGGCAACCAGGCCACCGTGCGCGCGCCGTCGCGGCCGGGACGTTTCAACGTCGAGCTCATCTACAAGCCCGTCGGCTCCGAGCCGGATCCGCTCGTGGGCGGCCGGATCACGTTGCCCGCCGGCGGTTCGGTCGTGGGCTACACGCTCGAGGTCGCGAACCAGCAGAGCAAATGGCGCAGCGGCAAGATCACGCTCAACGAGAGCGCCGCGTTCCAGCTCAACGTCCGCGCCGAGAAGGGTATCCAGAACACGTTCACCCTCGAGCTGCGCGACCCGACCGGCAACCTCTGCGAGTGCGAGCCGGGCGAGTTCGCCTACACGATGGGCGTCGTCGTCGACGAGCAGCCGATCATCAACAACGTGGGCGTCGCCATGGCGGACAACCGCATCGGCGTGCACTTCAGCAAGGGCCAGGGCCTGCCGGCGAAGAGCACGCGCACGTACCGCACGGCGTTCGGCCTGCGCGTGGGCGAGTCCGGCAGCGTGCTGCGCATCCCGATCGTCGAGGGCAACCGCGACCTCGCTGACCGCAACATCCTCATCGGCTCGCTCGACATCTCCGCTGAGAAGGTGAAACGCGACATCCCCGCCGGTTGCGAGATCGAGGTGACGTTCGCCATGGACGCCTCGCGCATGCTGAAGGTAGTCGCCTACGTGCCGCTGCTCGACGAGGAGTTTCCCACCAAGATCGAGCTCGGCGGCAAGGTGCGCCAGCCCGACATCGCCATGCTCCGCGCCGAGTGGGCGCGCGAGCGCAAGCGCCTCGCCGCGCTGCGCGAGAATCCGCACCTCGCCGACGACCAGACCGTGCAGTCCGCGCTCCAGGAGCACGAGGCCTCGGCGACGACGCAGGAGATCGACTCCGTGCTCAACCACGAGAAGGCTGAGTTCGACGCCATGCTGCGCGTCGAGCGCGAGATCCTCGAATGGAAGATCCGGCTCGACGAAATCGAGGACCGCGCCACCTGGCCGTCCCTCGTGAAGGAGGTCGACGTGAAGCTCACCGAGCTCGACACGCTCGCGCTGCAAAACGGCACGAACGAGGAGAAGGCGCGTTCGCGCACGCTCCGCGAACAGGCCGCGCAGATGATCATGGAGAAGAACGCGACCCGCCTGCGCACGAAGAAGGCGGAAATCGAGGACGTGTCGTCCGCGATCCTGTTCCGGCAGGCCGCGTTCTGGGTCACGCATTTCGAGAGCCTCGTCGCCTGCCAGCCGCAGATGAGCGATCCGGCGCGGGCCGAGGAACTCATTCGCCAAGGCCGCGACGCCGTGGCGCAGGAAAACACGCCCGCGCTCAAGGAGGTTGTTTTCAGCCTGCAGGATTTGTTGCCGCAACAGACGTTGGAGGAAGTCCAGCGCGGCTACGGCTCCAGCATCCTCGGTTGAGGGCGTATCATGGCCGACGTAGGAACTGAGAACTTGGAGGATTCGCTCGTGCTTCTGCGCGCGCAGCAGCTCGCCCGGCGCGGGCGGCTGCGCGAGGCGATGGCGGTGCTCGCGCCCGGCGGCGTGCCGCCGGCCAGCCCGCTGTTGTTGCAGGCCTACGCGGCGCTCGCCACCGGTGCGGGCGACTACCGCACCGCGCTTCCGGTCTGGCGGCAGCTCTACCAGCAGGATCCGGGCAACGCGGAGGCGCGGCGGATGATCTACGTCATCGAACTCTGGAGCCGCCGCGCGCCGTGGATGCAGTGGTTCTGGCCCGCCGTGATCACCGGCGGTGTGGCGTTGGTCGCCGCGGTGTTGTTGCTGCTGCTCTGAGGCGCGGCGGGGCGCGCAGACTCACGAAAAGTCGGGCGTAAAGCCCGACCTACGTAGCGGGGCGCAGATTCACGCCGCGGGATGCCGGCGGCGGTATTCGCGGATCGTGGCGACCACGATCGCGGTGCCCGGCGCCCAGACGAAGAAGTAGAACCCGAGGTCGCGTCCGCCGGCGAGGGCGAGTTCCCACGGTTGTTTTTGCGTGCCCGCCCACAGGCCGACGAGCGGCCAGATCGCCGCGCCCAGGATCGCCCCGACACTCGTGATCGCGGCGGTGACCCAGAGGAAGACGATGACGAATTGCAGGACGGGTTTCATGGGCGGAAGAAGGCGGGCAGGCAGCGGGTGTTTGGCTGTAGGCCACGTCGGTGACTTGGCTTGGCCGTGATGAGCAAGGCCGGCGACTTGGCCTATAGGGTGGCGGCTTTTCGTTTCGCGCGGAGCACGGCGATCTTGGTCGCGTGGTTGAACGGCGCCGGATCGGCGGGCAGCGCGCGCACGCGCGTCGCCGGATAGCCGGTGCAATCGTCGGGCACGGGCACCAGCTCCTCGACCGCCAGGTAGCCATCGGCGCACAGCTCCTCGAGGATGCTCCGATAGTCGGCGCCGGGTAGGAAGAGCGCGTTGTTCACCGCGACGAGGCGTCCGCCGTCGGCGAGCAGCGGGCGGACCTTGTTGATCAGTCGCCGGGATTCTGTGACGAGATTCACGGTGCCGCGCGCCGAGGTGGAGAAGAACGGCGGATCGAGGAAGATGCAGTCGAAGAGCGAGCGGTCGCGTTTCAGGCGCGAGACGGCGGCGAAGAAGTCGCCGGCCCAGAAGTTGTCGGGGCCGACAGCGTGGTTGTTCAGCCTGTGCGAGGCGCGGGCGATCTCGAGGAACCCGCGGGTGCGATCGAGCTGGATGAGCGAGCGCGCGCCGCCGGCGAGTGCGGCGACGCCGAGGCTGCCGGTGTAGGCGAAGGTGTTGAGCACGCGCGCGCCGGCGAGGTGGTCGAGCGCCCAGCGGCGAAGCAGGCGGGTGTCGGGATAGAAGCTGGTGTCCTGGTTGAGGAGCAGCTCGACGGCGTAGCGCACGCCGTGTTCGCGGATTTCGCGCGCGGGCGCGGCGCCGTGCGTGAGCAGGCCGTTGCGGTCGAAGCGTCGATCGAGCGGAAGCGCGTAACGGGATTTCACCACCACGGCGCGCAGCCAGGGCAGGGCGGCGAGATAAAAACGCTGCGCTTCCGCGACTGCTTCGGCGCCGAGCTCGGCCGGTTGCGCGTGATTGAGGAGCACGAGCGTGTCGGCGTAAACCTCGACGACGAGCTCGGGCCGGCCCTCGAGGAAGCCGTTGAAGAGGCGCGCGACGCCGTCGTGCGGCTCGGTGAGCAGCGGAGCGCGCGGCGCGAGCGCGGTGGCGAGGAGAGCGGAGAGGGACGTGTCGGCCATGGAGCGCAGCGATCGCTAGGGCGCGGAGCGCGCGGAGTCGATCCGAACGCGCGTGGCGGGCCGTTTGTGCCGTTGTTCATTGCTGGACGACGCGCGTCTTGTTGCCGCCGCCGAAACCGGGATTGCGCCGGGCGGCGGCGGTCCTTCAACTCCGCGTTTCGTTTCGTCCGAAACCACCAACCGACCTCCCGTCTCCATGAAGCCAACGGTCAAACCGGCCAACCCGAACTTCTCTTCCGGCCCGTGCAGCAAACGCCCGGGCTATGCGCTGAGCGCGCTCCCGACCGACATCCTCGGTCGCTCGCACCGCTCCAGCCTCGGCAAGTCCCGCTTGGCGAAAGCCATCACCGAGACGAAGGCGTTGCTCGGCCTCCCGGCCGACTACCGCGTGGGCATCGTGCCGGCGTCCGACACGGGCGCGTTCGAGATGGCGATGTGGACGATGCTCGGCGCGCGCGGCGTCGACGTGTTCCACTGGGAATCGTTCGGCGAAGGCTGGCTGACGGACATCCGCAAGCAGCTGAAACTTTCCGACGTGCGCGAGTTCACCGCGCCGTACGGGCAACTGCCCGACATGAGCCAGTACGACGGGAGCCGCGATTGCGTGTTCACGTGGAACGGCACCACCGGCGGCGTGCGCGTGCCGAACGCCAACTGGATCCCGGACAACCGCGAGGGTCTCACGTTCTGCGACGCCACCAGCGCCGTCTTCGCGATGGATCTGCCGTGGCAGAAACTCGATGTCATTACTTATTCGTGGCAGAAGGTGCTCGGCGGCGAGGGTGCGCACGGCGTGATCATCCTTTCGCCCCGCGCGGTCGCGCGGCTCGAGAGCTACAAGCCCGCGTGGCCGCTCCCGAAGATTTTCCGCCTCACGAAGGGCGGGAAGATCATGGAGGAGATCTTCGAGGGTTCGACGATCAACACGCCTTCGATGATCGCCAACGAGGACTACCTCGACGCGCTCGCCTGGGCGAAGTCGATCGGCGGCCTGCCGGCGCTCATCAAGCGCACCGAGGCGAACCTCGCGGCGTTCGAGCGCTTCGTCGCCGCGCATCCGTGGATCAAGTTCCTCGCCGAGAAACAGGAGCAGCGCTCCAGCACCTCGGTGTGTTTCACGGTCGAGGCCACGCCCGACCAGGTGAAGAAGATGGTGAAGTTGCTCGAGAGCGAGAAGGCGGCCTTCGACTGCGGCGCGTACAAGGACGCCCCGCCCGGACTGCGTTTCTGGTGCGGCGCGACCATTGAGACCGCCGATGTGGAGAAGGTTTTCCCCTGGCTCGAGTGGGCCTACGCCGAGGCGACGAAGGCCTGAGCCAACGATCCGGTCGAGCGCCGTGCGTCGAGGGACGAGCGCCAGACGAACAGTCCAAGACACTTCCGACACCCGCCTGCTTTCGAGCCGGCGGGTGTTTTGTTGGCGCATCGCGCGGTTCAGCGGACCGCTCGCGGCGCGGCGCGTGCGACGGACGCTGCGATGTCCTGCACGTGGGCGCGGCGGATTAGGAGATTCTAGCCGCCGGATACACGTTTCCTAGGGCGGCGTCGGGTAGGCTGGCGGTACTCTACCTACCATGAACCGAAAGCCGCTGATCTGGGATCTACCGACGCGCCTCTGCCACTGGACGTTTGCCCTCTCGCTCACCGCCAGTCTGGCGATCGGGCTGACGGTCGACGACGACCGCCCGTTGTTTCGCCTTCACATGCTCTTCGGTCTGGTGGCGGTGTTTGTCCTGGCCATCCGGCTCGTGCTTGGCGTGGTCGGTTCGCGCTCCGCGCGTTTCACGTCGTTCCCGCTCAGCCCGCGGTCGGTGGTGAGCTATTTCCGCAGCGTTGTGCTCAACGAGACTGGGCGACCGGAATTCGCGGGAAACAACCCGGGTTCGGCGCTCGCGGCCGTCGCGATGTTCGTGCTCGTGCCGCTGATCGTGCTGACCGGGATCGGCGCGAGCGGCGAGGCGTTCGAGGATGTGCATGGCGTGGCCGCCTACGCGCTCCTCGTGGTGATCGGCGCTCATCTTCTCGGCCTCGCGGTCCACACGATCACGCGGCGCGAGAACATCGGCGCGGCGATGGTCACCGGGCGAATGGTCGCGCCGCCGGCGGGCGAGTTGCGCTCGGCGCGACCGTTTTGGGGACTGCTCGTCGCGCTCGCGATCGGAGCGTGGTCGCTGGGGCTCTATCGCGGTTACGATGCCGCGGCGGGCACGGTCCGCGTGCCGCTCATCGGCGCGACGCTTCGCCTCGGTGAGAACGAGGACGACGAGAAGCGCTCCGAGCACGGCGCTGAAGCCGGCCGCGATCACAAAGACCGCGGCGATGACGACGACGATTGAGCAACGCCACTGTGCGCTGCGCTGACACCTCCCCGTTTCCGCCTATGACGCCCGAAGCCGAAAAAGCCCGCGAATGTGACGATGCCCTGAACGCGACGTTGGACGCGCACCCAGGAATCGTCGGACTCAAGATTCACGCCGAACCACGCCGCATCGAGGTCGACTATGTCCCGCACGCAACGAGCGAAGCGACGTTGGGGCGCCTGATCGAGCGAGTCGCGCCGATTGCGGAAGGCGAGTTCGCCAAATGCACGCTCCGCCTCGAAGGCCGCGCCTGCGAGAGCTGCGCCATCCGGCTGGAACGGAAAGCGGAGAAGATCGCCGGCGTGCGGCGCGCGACGGCGACCTTCATCGGCGGAGTCATGACGATCAACTACAACGAGGCGGTCCTGACCGAGGATGAACTGGAGAACCGTGTGCGCGCGACCGGGGCGCCGGTCGCGAAATACGAGCAGCCCGCGCCGGAGGTGGCTCGAGGCTGGCACAGTTGGTTTCACGGGGACCGGCTGGAGATCACCTGCACTGTGGCGACGTTCGTGCTTATGATCGCGGGCTGGGGACTGATGC
>DATGXO010000211.1:0-24362 GCA_035298965.1 Opitutaceae bacterium
CCTGCTCGGCGTGTACCGCGAAGCGCAGGGCCCGCTGGCGGGTTGGGAGAGCTGAGCGCGGAGAGCAGAAAGCGGAGATCGCAGAAGCTGCCCGAATGGTGGGGCGGGCTTCACGCCCGCCATCTGCGTTCGGGCCGACTTGGCGGGCGTAAAGCCCGCCCCACCACCCGAACCGCCGGCGGCATTCCTCGGTCGTCACGGCTTTCCTCCCGCCAACGCCACGCGTAGTGCAGCCACGACCGAATCCTGCTGCGCGTCGGTCATGCCGAAGAACAACGGCAATGTGAGCGTCGCCGCGTAACGCGCCTCCGCGGCGGGGAAATCACCGGGTTTGAAACCGAGTCGGCGATAATACGGCTGCAGGTGGACCGGGATGTAGTGGATGTTCACGCCGATCCCGGCAGCGCGCATCGAGGTGTACACCTCGCGGCGGTTTCGCGGACAACGGGCCGGATCCAGGCAGATCGGATAGAGGTGCCAGCTCGAGTCTCGATCCGCGCGGCGCGCCGGCAAGCGCACCGGCAACTCACGCAGCAGCGCATCGTAGCGCGCGGCCAGTTCGCAACGGCGACGGAGAAACTCCGGCAGGCGACCCAGTTGGGACGAGCCGAGCGCAGCCTGGATGTCTGTCAGTCGATAATGGTAGCCGAGTTCGAGCTGTTCGTAGAACCACGGACCGTCGGGCGTGGTTGTGAGTTCTTCCGGTTCGCGAGTGATTCCGTGGGTACGGAGGCGCCGCAGGTGCGCAGCGAGGTTGTCGCGGTTCGTGAGAACCACGCCGCCCTCGCCGGTCGTCGCGATCTTCACCGCGTGAAAACTCAGCACCGTGCAATCGGAGAAACGTCCGTCACCGATCGGGCCGCCGCGATACATGGCACCGAGCGCGTGTGCGGCGTCTTCAATCACCGCCATGCCGTGCTCGCGCGCGAGCGCGGCAATCTCCGCCAAGTCGCAGGGCAGTCCGGCGAAATGCACCGGCACAAGCACCGCGGGAAGCCGTTTCGCGCGAGCGGCGTGGGCGAACTTCTCGCGCAGCGCTGCGACCGAGAGGTTGCCGGAATCCGGCTCCACGTCGACGAAGTCCACCTCAGCGCCGCAGTAGCGCGCGCAGTTGGCGGAGGCGACGAAGGTGTTGGGCGAGGTCCACAGCGTCTTGCCGGGACCGAGGCCGAGCGCGAGGCAGGCGAGGTGCAGCCCGGCGGTGGCGCTGCTGACTGCGATCGCGTGCTTCGCGCCGCAGACCTCGGCCACGCGCGCCTCGAAGCGCGGCACGGCGGGACCTTGCGTCAGGAAATCCGAGCGCAGCACGGCGGCGACTTCGGCGACATCCTCCGCACTGACGTTCTGTCGAGCGTAGGGAAGCATCGGGATCTCGGATTGCGGATTTCGGGGCGCGGGTTGTCGAGTAGGGAAACGGCACGCCACCTCGGGCGCGCCGGCGGATCAGGACGCGAGCAGCTTGCGCAGCGCGTCAGCGTCCAGCCACTGGGTGTTCTTGTCGGAGCTGTATTCGAAACCGTCGTCTACGGGGCGGCCGCTTTCTCCGAGGCGGTTGAGGTGGTAACCTTCCGGTTTCGAGAAGAGGATTGCGGGCCGGATCACATAGTGGTCGTCGAACTCGAGGGTTTGATGCGACGACTCCGCGGGGCACATCACTTCGTGAAGCTTCTCGCCCGGACGTATGCCCACCAACGATTGGGGCACATTGGGGGCCAGGGCGGACGCCAGATCGGTGAGTTTCATCGACGGGATCTTCGGCACGAACACCTCGCCGCCGGCCATGCGCCTGAAACTCTTCACGACGAACTCCACGCCTTGATCGAGCGTGATCCAGAAACGGGTCATGCGCCCGTCCGTGATCGGGATTTCCTTCGCGCCCTCCCGCACCAGCTTCTGGAAGAAAGGCACCACCGAGCCGCGCGAGCCGACGACGTTACCGTAGCGCACCACCGAGAAACGCGTTGGCAGGTTGCCGGCGAGATTGTTCGCCGCGGTGAAGAGCTTGTCCGAGACGAGCTTCGTCGCGCCGTAGAGGTTGATCGGGTTCGCGGCCTTGTCCGTCGAGAGCGCGATCACCTTGCGCACGTGGCTGGTCAGCGCGGCCTGGATCACGTTGTTGGCGCCATCGATGTTGGTCTTCACGCACTCCATCGGGTTGTACTCGGCGATCGGCACATGCTTCATCGCGGCGGCGTGGACCACGTAGTCCACATCGCGCATCGCGAGCAGCAGTCGGGGCAGGTCCCGCACGTCGCCGATGAAGTACCGCATCGCCGGATGCGAGAACTCCTGCTGCATCTCGTACTGTTTCAGCTCGTCCCGTGAGTAGACGATGAGCTTGCGCGGGCGGAAATTCTTCAGGATGTGACGGACGAAGTGGCGACCGAAGGAGCCGGTGCCGCCGGTTACGAAGATGGTGGCGTTGTCGAACATGGGAAGGGGTGGATCGCGAGGGCGGGCCGACTTTACCTCGCTGCGGGTAAATTCTGCCGGAATTGGGTTTTCTCCAAAAGTGCCGTAGCCAAATCGCAAGAAGCGTGCCGAAGGCGCTCGCGCGGAGGGGGAAGCGAGGCAACAGATGCGGCAACTCCGGCCGCCGCCGCCCGCCAATACACCGCTATTCCGCCGCTCGGCTCGCAGCGAGAATCCCTAGGGCGATCACCCCACCTCCTCCTGCCGGTCGAAACATTCGTTGTGAAGTCGTCCTAAAGTCGCCGACACCCCGCCCGATAAGTCCCCTGTGCGGCAAGAAATGCCGTACGTAAAAACAATCCCACAATATCCAGAAAGGATCCTCCCATGTCTGACATCTCACTCACCGCTGGCATTCGCTCCAACCTGCTTTCCCTGCAGCAGACTTCGTCTCTGCTGGCCCGCACCCAGGAGCGCTTGGGCACCGGCAAGAAGGTCAATAGCCCGATCGACAACCCGACGAATTTCTTCACAGCAGAATCGCTGAATAATCGGGCGTCCGATCTGACGGCGCGTTTGGACGGTATCACCAAAGGTATCAATACGGTGAAGGCGGCTGACGCTGGCATCAAAGCGGTCAAGGGCCTGATCTCTCAGGCCAAAGGTATCGCGAACGACGCCCGCGCCCTCTCGACCGACACCTCCGATACTCAGGCGGTTGCCGACCGCTCGGCTCTCGCCGTGCGGTTCAACACCATCCGCACCCAGATCGACGAACTCTCCGCCGACTCGGGCTATGACGGCGTCAACCTCCTCGCCAACGACGACCTCACGGTCGAATTCGGCGAGAAGATCGGCAGCTCGACCCTCGACCTCAACGGATTCACCGCCACGGCGACCGGCCTCGGCGTCGCTGCCGCAGCGAACGATTTCGCTGCCAACACGGACGTCGACGCCGCCCTTGCCGATCTGCAGGACGCGGAAGCGACTCTCCGCAAGGAATCCAAGACGCTTTCGGCCAACCTCGGTGTTCTCACGAGCCGTCAGGACTTCACCAAGTCCCTGGCGAACGTGCTGACCTCGGGCGCGTCCGATCTCGTCAATGCCGACCTCAACGAGGAATCGGCGAACCTCCTGGCCCTCAACACGCAGCAATCCTTGGGCGTCAATTCGCTCTCGCTCGCGTCGCAGGCCTCCCAGTCGGTTCTCCGTCTGCTCCAGTAAGGTCACCAGCGCATCAAGCGAGTCTTTCGAGGAGCGGGCTTCGGCCCGCTCCTTTTTTTGTCCGCCCTCCAAGTGCGATCCTCCGGAACGCGCACGCGCCCCGCCCCCACGCCGGCGGCAGAAGGAGAGAAGCCCGGCGCAGCAGAGAAACCCTCGGCGAAGCCGCCGCTCACGCCCCACCGGCAGGCACTTCGCCGCGCCCGCCACGCGTTCGAAATGCGGATTGCACCGGTCCGCAGATCGCGTCCGCATCACGCCCGCGATATCCGCAACCAACCGCGTTGCTCCCGGTATCGCGTCCGTAGTTTCCCCTAAACTTTGTGCGCTCCTGCACGATGTCACTGCTGCACACCCCGAATTGCCGTGCCACTCAAGATCACACTCAAACCCCGCGAGGTCATTCTACTCGGCGGCGCTTTGCTCAAGAACGGAGAACATCTGGCCCAGTTCACCATCGAGAACGAGGTGCCGATTCTCCGCCAGAAGGACATCATCTCCGAACGGCAGGCCGACACGATCTGCAAAAAGATCTATTTCGTCGTACAGTTGATGTACTTCGAACCGTCCAACCTCGCCTCTCACCACAAGACCTTTTGGGAACTCGTGCGGATCCTCTCCGCCGCCGTCCCCAGCACCCTTCCCCTGATCGACGAAATCGGCGAACTCATCCTCGAGGACCGCTTCTACCACGCCCTCAAGGCCACGCGGAAGCTCATCGCCTACGAGGAAGAACTCGTCCGCAATGCTCATGAACGCTCACACGACCTACAAAAAGATTCAGAAGGAAACTCTGTCGGGACGCGACGTTGAGGTGCAGGTCCTCCGCAAGGCCGCCACCCAGTATCGACAGGCGCTCAGCGCCGCCGACGATGCCACGCGCAACCGCCTCCTCGATGCCGCCGTGCGCTACAACCTCCGCGTCTGGGACGTCTTCCAAGCCGATTGGGAACGCCCCGATTGCCCCCTCACCCCGAGCCTGCGCTCCGATCTCCTCCGCCTCAGCCTCTACGTCCATCGCAACTCGATGGATGTGCTCGCCTACGGCACCCCGGAGAAGATCAACACCCTGATCAACATCAACGAGTGCCTCGCCGAAGGCCTCGTCTCCGGCAGCCGCGCACCGCTCCCGAGCCTCGCGCCGGCCTGACCCGCCGCCGCCACCCATGCCGCTGCTCGCCGCCAACCGGCGGGCTCTCGCCACGCGTTTTCCGGAAGTCCTCCGACTTCTCGATTCCGTCGCACCCGTCGCAAACCCGCCCGCGGCCCCCGCGGAGGAAACGCCCGGCTTCATCGATGAAGCCGCCCGTTGCTCGCGTCTCTGCCTCGTCCTGACAGGGCTGCCCGGCCCCGCCACCGCCGCGGCCCTCCTCCGGCGTGGCCCTCGCGAGATCCTGTTCTGGTGTGTCGAACCCGCCGCCGAGGCGCTCGCCGCTCGCCTCTCCGCCGCAGACTGCTCCGCCTGGCTCGCCGACCCGCGCGTCTTCCTCTCTCTCGGTGCCCCCGCCGCGCCGGAACTGCGCCGCCTCAACCGCGAGCTCGCCTGGGTCGACCGCGCCCGTGCCCTCTTTCTCCCGACACGTTACGCCGGTCGCGAGGCCGACTGGAAACCGGTCCTCGCCGCCACGCTCTCCCGCATCCAGCAACGCTGGCAGAACGTCCTCACCGACCTGAAGCTCGCCCCGGTCCGCTGGGAAAACACCTGCGCGAATCTCCCGGCGTTCCTCGCCTCGCCCGCCATCGACAGCCTCGCCGGCGCGTTCGCCGGCGCCCCGCTCGTCCTCGTGGCGGCCGGACCGTCGCTCGACGACGCCCTGCCCTTCCTCCGGCGCGTCGCCCCGCACGCGCTCATCGTCACCGGCAACACCTCCTTCCGCGCCCTCGCCGCGCACGGCCTCTCGCCGCACCTCACCGTCACCGTCGATCCGTTTCCGGCGACCGACCTCGGTTACGACAACTGCCCGTTGGGCGGCACCCATCTCGTGTCTCCCGTATTTGGTTACAGCGGCGTGCACCGCCGTTTCGCCGGCCGCCTTTTCGGGATGACCGACCAGAGTCCGCTGCTCGCCCGCCTCCGCGCCGCCGCCGGACTGCCGCCCCCTCCGCCGCTCCTCGGTGAGGCCACGGTCTCATCCACCGTGCTCAACCTCGCCGCCTACTTCGGCTGCACCCGCGTCGTCTTCGTCGGCCAGGATTTCGCCATCGCCGACGATGGCCGCAGCCACGCTTCCGACACCTTCTACACCGACCTCGGCATCAACCGCCACGACCACGAGCAGGTCCACCGCCTACCCGGCACCACGCGCCCCGAGGTCACCGTGCCCGCCCGCCACCTCTGGTACCTCCGCACCGTCGAGGGCCACATCGCCCGCGCGCCCCGAATCCGCCATCTCAACACCTCGCATCGGGGGGCCGCGATCGCCGGCGCACCGTTCATGACCTACGATCAGGTCGCAGCCGAACTCCTCGCCCAGCCCGCGCGCAACTACGCCGCGGATATCGGCGAACGCCACTCCGCCGCCGCCCAGAGCGACGCGTCCGCGATGTCCGCCGAACTCGATCGTGCGCGCACTGCCATGCGCGAGGCGCTTTCGCTCTCGCTCACCGCCGCTCTCTCCGGCGAACTCGCGCTCGCCGATCCCGAGCCCGCCACCCGCGACCGCTTCGAAGCCGCCGCCGCCAAGTTCGAGCAATGGCGCGCCGCTCACCAAGCCGAGCAACCACTCCTCTTCGAGGGCCGCACAAAGGCCGAAATCTTCGACGCCGAGAAACGCCGCGTGGCCCTTCCCGCCAGCCCCGATCGCGCACTCCGCGAAGCCGGCGAGATCGCGTGGGCCTTCGCCGAAGGCGCCGCCTCCGTCCACCGGCAACTTGCCACCGTCGCCTTGCCGGTCGCAGCAAGCGACTCCGTGCCTGCTCATGCGCCCGCCAGTGTCGCCACATCCACCGCGCCCTGATCCAGTCATGACCGCCGAAGACGAACTCATCCTCGCCGAACGGGCCAAGTACGAGCGCATGTGGCAGCACGACGACTACCGCACGTTCTCGCCCGGGCTCCACGCGCTCGAGCACCTCGACCTCGTCGGCTGCTTCCGGAAACTCGGCGTGCGCTCCATCCTCGATGCCGGTTGCGGCAGCGGGAAGTTCATGCGCCGCATCCTCGAGAAACACGCTGGCGAATTCGCCATCCGCGGTTTCGACATTGCAGCCAACTGCCTCGATCCGTGGTTCACCGCTCGCGAAGCCGAACTCCTCACCACCGGCTGCCTCTGGGACCCCGCCGGGCTTCCCCGTCCCAACGACGCCGTCGTCTGCACCGACGTCCTGGAGCACATCCCGACCGACAAGGTCCCGGCCGTCCTCGCCAACCTCCGCGCCGCCGCGACGAAAGCCGTGTTCCTGGGCATCGCGTTGTTTCCCGATGGCTTCGGCCCGAAGGTCCTCGGCCGCCCGCTGCATCTCACCGTGCAGACCACCGACTGGTGGCGTGCCCAGACCGCGGATGCCGGTCTGGCGCCGATCTCCGGCGTCGTGCAGAAACACCAGTCCGGCCAACCGATGTGGTTCTTCCTCCTCGCGCGCCCGGTCCCGCCGACCACCGCCTGACGCCGTCATGAATCCGCTTCGTGGGCACTCGGTCGACGAAAGCGACCAACCGGCAGCCGCCGAAAACGCCACCCGCGCCCCCGCGGCGCAGGCGTTGCGCACCGACCCGGCGAGCATCGAAACGCTCGCCCGCCATGCCGCGAGTTGCGCCGATCACGACGACTGGCCCGCCGCCGAGTCCGCGTGGCGAAGTCTCCTCTCGCTTCGCCCTCACGCCATAGTCGCGCTCACCGGCCTCGCGATCGCCCTGCGCGAACAGGAGCGCTGGACCGAATCGCTCGCCGCCTTCCGCACCGCCACCGCAGCGCACCCGCAGATCGCCGCCGCGCAGTTCAATCTTGGCACCTGTCTGCTCGCCTGCAACGAGGCGCGCGAAGCGGTGGCAACCTTGCGCACCGCGCTCGCACTCGATCCGTCACCCGAGACTCGATTCAACTTGGCCTTGGCGTTTCTCAAGTCCGGCGCGTTCAAGACCGGCGCACTCGCCTACGAGGCGCGCTGGCAGGCCGAATGGCGCGGCAAGGAGCGTCCGTTCTCTGGCCGCCGGTGGACCGGCGCCGCGCTGCCTGCCGACGAGCCGCTCCTACTTTGGGGCGAGCAGGGCATCGGCGACGAGATCATGTTCTCCAGCCTCGTCGCAGCGGCGACAACTCGAGCGGGCGGACCGGTCTTTCTCGAATGTGCACCGCGCCTCGAGCCGCTTTTCCGCCGCTCGTTTCCCGGCATCGAAGTCGTCGCGCGTACGACCACGCCCGATCCTCGTCTCCCGAGCGAAGCCGCGCAGAGCCCGCTCGGTTCGTTGCCGGGCGCGCTCTGGCCAGCCACCGGTGCACCGCCGGTGGCTGGCGCCTTCCTGCGCGCCGATCCGGTGCGCGTCGCCACGCTTCGCGCCGAACTCACTGCGCTCGGCCCCGGCCGCAAGGTCGGCATCGCCTGGCGCGGCGGCCACCCGGCCGCGAAGCGCCCGCGCGTCATCCCACCCGAGGCGTGGCCGCGGCTGTTTGGGTCGGGCGACAGCATCCCCGTCTGTTTGCAGCACGGTCCCGAGCCGGCCGAACTCGCCGCGCTCGAGCGCGCGCTCGGTCGCACCGTCCATCGTATCGCGTCGGTCGATCCACTCGTCGACATGGACGCCTTTGCGGCGCTGATCGCCGCACTCGATGGGGTTGTCGCCGTCGACAACTCCACCGTGCATCTCGCCGGCGCGTTGGGCGCGCCCGCCGCCGTGCTGCTCGGGTTCGAGAGCGATTGGCGCTGGGGGGTGGACGGAGTGCCGTGCCCGTGGTACAGCTGCGTCGTGCGCCTCAGGCAGAAAGCCCCTCGCGACTGGACAGAACCGATGGCGGCCGCCGCGGAGTTCATCCGTCAGCTCCAGGCCAACGCATGACTCCGCAGCGCCCCACTCCGGCCCCCAATCCGGTCCTCGCCCGCGCGCGCCAGTTCCTCGACGAGGGCCGCGAGGCGGACGCCGCCGCTTGGCTCGAGCGACACCCCTCGCCGCAGGCCGACCATCTCCACCGCGAGATCGCCGTCCGCGCCGCGACGACCGCCCTGCAATCCGGCGAGATCACCGCCGCCACCGCGTGGCTCGACCGCGGCCTCGGCCGCAGCCCGGCCGATCCGATCCTCAATTTCTGCCGCGGCAACCTGTATCAGTCTTCGGGGCACGTGAGCGAGGCCGTCGCCTGTTTCCGCCGCTGCGTGGCCGCGCAGCCCAGGCGCGAGGAGTTCGTGTGCAACCTCGCCTATGCGCTCCTGGAAGTCGGCGATCCGGCCGAGGTCGTCTCCCTCTGCTCGGCCCTGCCCGACTCCGCCCACGCCCAGCTCAATCTCGGCGCCGCCCTCGAGCGCCTGGGCCGGCTCCCCGCCGCCACCGCCGCGTACGAACGCACCCTCGCCCTCGATCCGCAGTGTTTCGCCGCGTGGCTCAATCTCGGCGGAGTGCGCGCGAAGCGCCACGAGACGCAGTCCGCTCTCGCCGCCTACAACCGCGCCGTCGCCCTGAATCCGACTTCCGCCCGCGCCCATCTCGAACGCGGTCACACCTTCGCCCGGCTCAAATGCCACCAGGAGGCGGTGGCCTCCTTCAGCCGCACGCTGCAGCGCGAGCCCGCCAACCTCGAGGCATTGACCGCCCGCGCGAGCGCTCGTCTGCACCTCTGCGACTGGAGCGATCTCGGCATACTGCGCGAATCGATCGTCGAGCCGGTTCTGCGGGAACCCGACAGCGCCCGCTACGCCACGCCGTTTTTCCTGCTCACCCTCCCCGGCCTCCTCAGCCAACAGGAACTTGCGAAGATCGCCGTCAATCGCGCCCACCGCCTCGCCCGGGACGCCCGGCCCCTGCGCGCCGAGGCCGCGATCCCCGCCGGACGGCCGTTGAGAATCGGCTACGTTTCACCCGATTTCGGCAACCACGCGGTGGGAAACTGCCTGCGCTCGCTCTTCGCGCGGCACGACCGAGCGAAGGTCACCGTGCATGCGTTCTCGCTGCTTGAACATCCTGATAGCGAATACACCGGCACCCTGCGCGCCGGCGCCGACACTTGGGACGAACTCCAACCGCTCGGCGACCGCGAGGCAGCGGAGCGCATCGCCGCCCGCGAGATCGATGTCCTCGTCGATCTCGCCGGTCACACGAAGGGCAACCGGCTCGAGCTCTTCGCCTGGCGTCCCGCGCCGGTGCAGGTCACCTGGCTCGGCTATCCCGGCACCACCGGTTGCGCGGACATCGACTGGTTGTTGGCCGACGCCCAGCTGATCCCCGCCACCGAGGAGGCGGCGTTCACCGAGAAGATCCTCCGCCTGCCGGGAAGCTATCTCCCGACCGACGACACCCAGTCCATCGCCGCCGGCGGCGACTCGCGCGCCGAGAACGGCCTGCCGGAAACCGGCACGGTGTTCTGCGCCTTCAACAACGCCTACAAGATCGAGCCGTTCATCTTCGGCGCGTGGATGGATATACTCCGCCGTGTTCCGGGCTCTGTGCTCTGGCTGCGGAAATGCGCCGCGCTAGCCCAGGCCAATCTACGCCGCGAGGCGGAGGCCCGCGGGGTCGCCCCGGAACGCCTCGTCTTCGAATCCTCGGGCCTGCCCAAAGACCGCCACCTCGCCCGTCATCGCGCCGCCGACCTCTACCTCGACACCCATTTCTACAACGCCCACAGCACCGCCGCCGATGCCCTCCGCGCAGGCCTCCCGGTGCTCACGTTTCCGGGACAAGCGTTCCCGTCGCGCGTGGGCGCCAGCCTGCTCGCGACGCTCGGCCTCGCCGACGAGCTCGTCGCCACTTCGCCCGAGGACTACGTCGCCCGCGCCGTGCAGCTCGCCACCGAGCGCGACCGCCTCCGCGCCGCGCGTGCGCGGCTGGCCCAGGCCATCTCCGCGCCCGGCGGACTCTTCGACACCGCCGCCTTCGCCCGGAAACTCGAGGATGCGTTCGCCCGGTTTTGCGGGCGGCTTCAGTAATCGCCATTCGGGCACACCGCTTCCGACCGCGCGATCGGACTCCCGCCCCACCCCATGGCCATTCTCCCTGCACAACAGATCGGCGACATCGAACGGCGGCTCACCATGCTGGAGCGCAAGCGCCCGTTCCGGACGGTGTTTTGTCCGCTCATGCCGATCGGGTTCGAGTATCTTCCGGACGCCACCGCCGCAGACTTGGCCGCGCTGAACACCGACCGCTGGCAGGTGGATTTCCGCTCCGGGCTCGAAACGGCCGACCTGATCCTCGTCACGGCGCATGGGCCCAACAACACCGAGACGCTCTGGCGTCTGCGCGAAGCCAACCCGGACGCCGTGCTCGGGCTCTGGCTCTGGGACAACCACATGGCGTACGTCGCCAACCTCGCGAACACGCTCGCCGCCGATTTCTATTTTCCGACCCACCACTACATTTCCCGCTATCTCTCCAACCCGAATTCCGCCCGCGCCGGCACCGTCCCCGCGTGTTGCGCGCAATGGGACTCCGCACTCGTCCGCGCCTCGCTGGCCAAGCCGACCGCCGTCCGCCTGCCTCGGGTCTATGCGGGTTATGTGGATTACGAAGGGACACCCCGCGCCGCCTTCCTGCAGCGAATCCGCTCCGAGGTGCCGGAAGTCGATGTCCGGATCCTGCCTCGCTCCGACCGCTCCCGCTATTTTTCGAAACCCCACGCCGCCCGGCTCGACGAGTGGCTGGAGTATCCCGCCTCGCTCGTGTTGCCCGTGGACCACGACCTCTCGACACGGCTCTTCGACGGCCTCGCCGCCGGCCATGTACTCGTCGTCGCCGATGACATCGCCGATCTCGATCAGGTCGTGACGCCGGCAGAGCAGGCGGCCCTGCCGCTGCTCAAGTTCCGCGCCGGCGACAGTGCGGATCTCCAGCGCGCCGCGCAGGAGGCGTTGGCCCATTTCGCCCGCGACGGCGAAGAAGGTGTCCGGCGGCGGCAAAACTACGCGCTCGCGAAACACATGCTGGCCCACCGCGTGCAGAAGATGGTCCGCACCGTCGCGGCGGCCGCCACCGGACAACTGCGCATCCGTTTCTGCAACGGCTCTGACAAGATCCCGGGGCTCGAGCTTCGGCCCTGAGCGCCCACGCTCGCCTCCGAGAACGCCCATCACTCGCTCCAGCGCGCGCGTAACGGAAGGTCGGGCATAAAACGCGTTTTACGGAGTTCACACCATCGGCACACTTGCGCGGATCGGCCACAGCTGCGTTTGCTGGACCCACCGATTGCCAGTTGCCGTTTCCGCACCGCCGATGCTCCCCCGACCACGCCCGCACCCCGCCCCATGAAACGGTTCATCCGCATCGTCGGCATCTCCCTCGGTCTGCTCCTGCTGTTTCTCGTCGCGGTCGTCTTCACGAACGGTTGGTTGCAACGGCAGAACGAGCAACTCCTCGCCGACACGATCCGGGCTCGCACTACACAATTCACGCAGATTCTGGCTCTGACCAAAGCCGATCCGCCGCCGTGGACGGAAGACTTCACCCGGAGTCTCGGGCACGCGTTGGACGCCCGGCTCATCGTCCTCGAGACACCGCCGCCCACCGCTCCGACGCCCGGGATCAGCAGCGAGCGGTGGCGTTTCGACCACGTTTTCCGCAACGCCGAGGGCGCGCCCACCGCTTACGTCCGGGTCCAGCTGCAGCCGCCCCCGACTGTGCGCGTCATGGTCATGCTCAACCGCGTCAGCGCCCTCCTGCTTTCCCTCGCGCTGTTGCTGCTGGTGGTGCTCATCCTGCTGGTGCTCGTCGACAGCCGCTGGCTCCAAACTGACGAGACAAGCGAACTGGCCCGCGACACCGCACCCCGTGACGAGGTCACCATCCTCAGCCGCCTGGCCGAGCGTTCCGTGCGCCAATCGGCCGAGCTCGAGAAGGAACGCGAAGACCGCCAGCGCGCCGAGGCCGATGCCCACCTGAAACAGATCCTTCTCAACCAAGCCCTCCAGGAGAAGATCGACATGGGCCGCGATCTCCACGACGGCCTCATCCAGTCGCTCTACGCCACCGGCCTCACGATCCAGGCCGGCCGCAAGGCCCTCGACCATGATCACGCCGAAGCGCGCACCCAGATCGACACCGCGCTCCAGACGCTCAACTCCGCCATCCGCGAGGTGCGCGCCTACATTTCCGGCCTCGGTCCCGAGCATCTCCGCCAGCGCAGTTTCGGCGATTCGGTGCGCGCCGTCGTCGAGCACCATTGCGCCGTGCGCGAACTCGCGGTCGACGTCCGTATCGACGAAGAAACGGCCAACCACCTCGCGCCCGCCCAGGTCACCGATCTGCTCCAGATCGTCCGCGAAGCCGTCAGCAACAGCGTCCGCCACGGCCATGCCCGCCAGCTCTCCGTGGTCCTGCACCGCAACGGCGACGAACTCTGCCTCCTGATCCAGGACAACGGCCGCGGTTTCGATCTCCCCTCCGCCATCCGCGGACACGGGCTCGACAACATGCAGGCCCGTGCCGAACGTCTCGGCGCGAAGCTCCAGTGCCACACCGCTCCCGGCCAGGGCACGCGGCTCGTGCTCACGTTCACCGCCCCCGCTTCCCCTCACCGCTCATGACCGCCACCAACGCCCTCCGCCTGGCCATCGTCGACGACAGCCAAGTCGTCCGCATGGGACTCAAAGCCCTCCTCGCCACCGAACCCGGCATGACGATCGTCGGCGAGGCGAGCAAAGTCGCCGAGGCCGTCTCCATGGCCGTGAACACCCGCCCCGATGTCGTCCTCCTCGACATCCGCCTGCCCGACGGCACCGGCTTCGACGCCTGCCGCCGCATTCTCGAGCACAACCCCGCCACACGCGTCCTCTTCCTCACCTCCGTCATCGACGACCAACTCATCAACGACGCCATCCGCAGCGGCGGCCACGGTTACCTCCTCAAGGAAGTCGGCGCCGACGATCTCGTGCAGGCCATCTTCAACGTCGCCGCCGGCAAATCCGTGCTCGATCCCCAGGCCACCGCCCGCGTGCTCCAGCTCATGCGCACCCGCGGCGGTGCGGCCGACGACCCTGTTTCCACTCTCTCCCCACAGGAGCGCCGCGTGCTCGCGCTCATCGCCGCCGGCAAGACCAACAAGGAGGTCGGTAACGAGCTCGGCCTGACCGAGAAGACCGTGAAGAACTACCTCGCGAACGTCTTCGGGAAGCTGAACGTCACCCGCCGCTCGCAGGCCGTCGCGCTCTTCGTCTCCGCCGGCAACCCCGCCAACTGACCCGCCGGCGCTTCGCCTTTCCAAGAGCCTCCACATCGAAGTCGTCCAAGCGACGCGAGCTCGGAAGTTTCACCAGTGGCTTCCACCAGTGGCGAAAGCCGCCAAGGCTTTCCACCGGCGCAGCGGATCGAAACTCCGGCAAGGGCCCCCACGCCCCCTCCCGGCTGCCGGAGCGAGCCGGGCGCTACTCGGGCTGACAGGGTGCGTACCGCCCTGCGCTGAGCGGCCAACCCGGCGCGAAATCACGCCCGCAAAAACTCCGCAAATTCGTGCTTGTCACCCGGCGGGCGCATCATTCTCTTCACGCCTCCTTCACGCACCCGTAGCTCAATTGGATAGAGCATCTGACTACGGATCAGAAGGTTTGGGGTTCGACTCCCTACGGGTGCGCCACTCTTGAAGCCCCCGAGATCCTCGCGATCTCGGGGGTTTCTTGTTTTTCGGATCCGGAGGACGAGCCCCCGGATCGAGTCGGCTCCACGGCGCGAACCGCGCGGGCACACCCGGACGTCGGGACAGCCCTACGCCCTCGCCTCGGAGCGGCCGGTGCGGCCCAGGAGGGGCGTCAGCGGCACTAATACGGCAAACCACGGCTCAACTCCCGGCAGTATTCGCCGATGTATGCCGGTCCGCCCCAGTCAGCAGGCCGATTCTATGGCCCGCCCACGCGTCACCTTCCACCGCGGCTCCGCTTCCGTTTCCCTGCGAAACAGCCCGCCTCCCCGCCGGGCTTTCGCCGAGGGTGAGCCGCACCACGGTGACGCTCTCCACGCCCCGTCCGCACCGATCCCCGCCACCGTTCTTTCCCGCCCCACGCCATGAAATCCATCGCGCAGGTTCTCGCCGTCGCCCTCGCCGCGACTTTGTCCACAGCAACCCTCGTCGCCACCCCTTCGCCGACCGATTCCCTGCAGGCGCTGCGGGACGGCAATGCCCGCTTCGCCTCCGGCGCTGGTCAACACCCCCATCAGGATGCCACCCGCCGCGCGGAGGTGACCGGCGGCCAGACCCCGTTTGCCACCGTGCTGACCTGCGCGGATTCGCGCGTGCCCGCCGAAGTGCTCTTCGATCAGGGCATAGGCGACATCTTCGTCGTCCGCGTGGCGGGAAACGTCGCCGACACCGACGAGATCGGCACGATCGAATACGGAGTCGGCCATCTGCACACACCGCTGCTCGTCGTTTTGGGTCACTCCGGGTGCGGCGCCGTGAAGGCCGTCGTCGAAGGAGCCACCGTCCATGGCTGCATTCCCGAACTCGTCGACAACATCATCCCCGCCGTCGAACGCGCACGGGCCGCCAACCCCTCCGCCGATGCCGCGCATCTCATGCCCGAGGCGGTGAAAGCCAACGTGCTGGTCGCGATTGAAGACCTCCTCAAACGGAGCGCCGAAGCCCGCGAGTTGGTGCAGGCCGGGAAACTCCAGATCGTCGGCGCCATCTACGACCTCGCGACCGGCAAGGTCGACTGGCTGGGCGCCCATCCCGAGCAGGCGCGTTTACTTGCCGCAGCCGGCCCGGCAGAGGCCCACACGACCGGCGCCGCACCCCACACTTCCGAGACCGTCGCCGTCCACGAATCCGCGCAACCCGCCGCCCACGGAGCACCGGCGAGCGTCGTCGAGCCGCGCGTCACCCGCTGGATCGTCGGTTCGCTGCTGGCTTTGGCCGCCGCGATAGCGGTCTCGTGGTACTTCGCCGGCACGTCGATAAAACGCTGGAAAGTCCCGCAGCGCTTGGCCGCCGGCTTCGCGACGATCCTCGTGGTGCTCATCCTCGTCGGCGTGGCCGGGTACGAAGGGCTGCACAGCGCGTTGACGGGTTTCACCGAGTACCGCGCCGATGCGCGCCACAGCAACTTGGCGGGCCGGATCCAGGCCAACTTCCTCGAGATGCGGCTCGCCGCCAAAGACTACCAGATCTCGCGCAATCAGGCCGACACCGCGCTCTACGAATCGCGACGTGCTCGCGTGCTCGAATTTCTCGAAACTGGTCGCTCGGCGATCACCGACCCGGAGCGCCACGCAAACGTCGAAGACATCGCCCGCCACCTTGAGGAACACCGCGCGCTGTTTCAAAAGATGGCGAGCACCACAAACCGCTCCACCATCGACGACCTCGGGCGGAAGCTGGCGGAAGTCGGCACCGCGATCGATCACGCAACGGAGAAACTGAAACTCGCCTTCATCGCCGACCAGGACCACGCCGGCCCCATCATCAACCGCGACATCCGGGAGGCGCAGACCGCGGTGGTTTGCGTCGCGATCGCCGCGGTCGTGCTCGGCGCGTTTCTCTCTTGGTTGATCAGCAAATCGATCGTCGATCCGCTGCGAGGCGTGACAGAGACGCTTGCCTCCGGCGCGGAGCAGACTTCCGCCGCCGCCAATCAAGTCTCGTCCGCCAGTCAGTCGCTGGCCGAAGGCGCGAGCGAGCAGGCCGCCTCGCTCGAAGAAACCAGTTCCTCCCTCGAGGAACTCGCCAGCATGACCAAGCGCAATGCCGACAACGCCCAACAGGCCAAAGCCGCGGCGAATCAGGCCCGGACCTCGGCCGATACCGGCGCCGGCCAGATGCAATCGATGGTCGCCGCCATGGAGGCGATTCGCGGCGCCAGTCAGGACATCACCAAGATCCTCAAGACGATCGACGAGATCGCGTTCCAAACAAACATCCTCGCCCTCAACGCCGCCGTCGAAGCCGCCCGTGCCGGTGAGGCCGGCGCCGGTTTCGCCGTCGTCGCCGAGGAGGTCCGCAACCTCGCGCAACGCGCCGCCAGCGCCGCCAAGGAAACCGCCGCCAAGATCGATGATTCCGTCTCGAAGAGCGAACAAGGCGCCCTGATCAGCGCGGAAGCCGCGAAGAGCTTCGCGACGATCCAGGAGCAGATTCGCAGCCTCGACACCTTGGTCACCGAAATCGCCGGCGCCTCGCAGGAGCAAAGTCAGGGCATCGGCCAGGTGAACACCGCCGTGGTCCAGATGGACAAGGTCACCCAGTCCAACGCCGGCAACGCCGAGGAAAGCGCCAGTGCGGCCGAGGAACTCAACGCCCAGGCCGTGTCGCTCACCGAGGTCGTCAACGATCTTCAGAACCTCGTCGGTCGCGCGCTGCGTACCGCCACGCCCATTTCCGCGCCACATCCCACCCCGCGCTCAGCTCCGGCCGCCGTCGCCTCACACGCGCCGCACACCGCCCCCGCTGCGCCGTCGCGCCCCGCTACCGCCAAGGCTCCGCCGCGGAAGGCCGTGCTCCAGCCGGCGCCGCAGGGGAAACACGCCGCCCACGATGAGTTCTTCCGCGACGTCTAGACGCGTTGGTTCCTCCTGAACGTCCGAAACGCGGGAACCCTGTTTTCCCGCCGCATCCCTTCCGGCCATCGGTCTTGCGACCGGTGGCCGTTTTCTTGCCGCAGCGCGCAGAAGCCGCCGGACCTTCATGTTCGGCCTAGCCGGTATCCGTACTTTGGGCCCGCATTCGAACTCTCTCCGCCGCGGGCCCGCCCTCGTCCGCTCATCGCTCCCGCTTCGCCCCGCGCTTCAGGGCATTCCCTTCGGGACGGCCGGGCGGCGCTTGCCTCCGCCCGCACGCGCCCCTTCATCTGGAGATCTACCACTATGGCCTACTGCGCTTCCCGTTTCGCCACGATCCGCCGCCCTGCTGTCGAAGTGAAGATCGGCTCCGTCGGAGTCGGCGGCGTTCACCCGATCCGCGTGCAGTCGATGACGACTTCCGACACGCAGGATGTCGCCGCGACCGTGCGACAGTGCATCGCGTTGGCCGAGGTCGGCTGCGAGATCGTGCGCGTCACCGCGCCGAACGTGCCCGCCGCGCGCTGCCTGCGCGACATCCGCGCGCAGTTCTCCGCCGCCGGCTTCGCGCACGTGCCACTCGTGGCAGACATCCATTTTCTCCCGGCCGCGGCGATGGAGGCCGTCGAGCACGTCGAGAAGGTCCGCGTGAACCCCGGCAACTACGCCGACAAAAAGAAGTTCGCCGTCGTCGACTACTCCGACGCCGAGTATGAACGCGAACTCCAGCGCCTCCACGAAAGCTTTTCTCCACTGGTGAAACGCTGCCGCGAGCTCGGCCGCTGCCTGCGGATCGGCACCAACCACGGCTCGCTCTCCGACCGCATCATGAACCGCTACGGCGACTCGCCGCTCGGCATGGTCGAGAGCGCGCTCGAGTTCGTCCGCATCTGCGAGTCGCACGGTTTCCACGACATCGTGCTCTCGATGAAGGCGAGCAACCCGAAGGTCGTCATCCAGGCGTACCGCCTGCTCGTCGACCGCATGGACAAGGCCCACCGCGCCTACCCGCTCCACCTCGGTGTGACCGAGGCCGGCGACGGGGAGGATGGCCGCATCAAGAGCGCGATCGGCATCGGCAGCCTGTTGCTCGACGGCATCGGCGACACCATCCGCGTCTCGCTCACCGAGGACTCCGTCTACGAAATTCCCGTCGCGCAGGCGCTCGCCGCGAAGACCATGCGCCGCTGGTCGTTGCCCGCGACTCCGGCCGAGCCCGACCGCCTCGATCCGTTCAGCTTCAAGCGCCGCGAAACCGCACTGCTGCGCCTCGGTCCGCCCGGCGCCGCCGGCGCCGGCCAGACCACGCGCGTGATCGCCCCGCTGCCCGAGGCCGCGCGCACTCCCGCCGGCTTCGACGCACTGCTCACCCGCGCCGCCAAAGATCTCCGCGACAACCCGCCCGAGGCGTTGCTCGTGCCCGTCGGCGATACCGCTGCGCTCACGGCCGCTGCGTCGCTCGCGCCCGTCGCCGCGCGCCACGGTTCCGCGCTTGTGCTGGAACTCGCCCCCACGATTGCACCCGTCGCGGCTGAGTCGCTCGCGCTGCCCGCGCAGACCATTCTCGCCCGCACCTTCGCCGCCGGCGAAAGCGCCGCGCTGCGTACTTGGCTCGAGCTCGTGCACCGCCGCGGCTGGAGCCTGGCCGCCGAGATCAGGCCGGCCGACTTCGCCGGTTTCGCCGCCGACCTCGTCGCGCTTGGTGACGGCAATCTGCTGTTCGCACTCCGCGCCGACAGCGGAGCCACCGCCGGCTCGGTGCATCCGGTCGGCAGTTACCGACAACTCGCCGAATGCCTGCGCGCCATCGGTTCGCGAGCGCCGCTCTGGATCCGCGCCTGCCCGGCCAACGGGCTCGGCGGCGAGGCCAACTTCCTCGGCACACTCCTCGACGCCAGCATCCTAGCCGGCGCGCTGCTCTGCGACGGTCAGGGCGACCTGCTCAGCGTGGAGTCCGGCACCGATTTCGAGCGCGACGTGCGCCTCGCGTACAACGTCCTCCAGGGCGCCGGCACGCGCATTTCCAAGACGGAGTTCGTCGCCTGCCCGAGCTGCGGCCGCACATTGTTCGACCTCCAGACCACCACCCAGAAGATCCGCACCGCGACCGGGCACCTCAAAGGCGTGAAGATCGCCGTCATGGGCTGCATCGTGAACGGCCCGGGCGAGATGGCCGACGCCGATTTCGGTTACGTGGGCGGCGCGCCGGGAAAGATCAACCTGTACGTCGGGAAAACGTCCGTGCGTTTTAACATTCCTGAAACCGAGGCGGTCGACCGTTTGGTCGATCTGATTCGGGAACACGGCAAGTGGTTCGAACCCGCGGCAGCGACCTGAAACGCCCCAAAATCTGGCAACCAAAAAATCGCCGCCGGCCGCCCGCACCGAGTTTCCCCCTCGTGACCTCCTCGTAACTTTCTCGCCGCTTCCCGGCCCGCCCCGGCGTCCATGGCTTTGCGCTAAACTGCGGCCGGTTTCGGCCGGTTTCACGCCGCACGACGCAACAAAAAAATCGCGCGGCCGAGACCGCTCCGGGAAGTGTTAACAAGTTGTGGAGAAGTTGGCCTTGAAAGGGTTCTCTGCGCTTGCGCTATGCTCCGGCTTTCCACTGCCTGAACTCTGTCCGACGCGCTCTTTGGTACACTCCCCTGTCAGACGCGATTGACGCCTTAGTTACACCTGCAAACCAAGCGCTGCTCACCAATCACTTACACAATATCGGCCGGGCCCGCCCGCCGTTGGTGCGCAGTTCCTCGAATTTCCCTTCTGCGGCGAAGATCCCAGACCCGACAGCGGAGCGACCAGCCAGCCCGTCCGGCCGCGTTTGTGAATAGCTGTGCCGTCCTCATCCGCAATGTCCTCGACCACCACCTCCTCGAATCTCTGGGAAACCGTGAAGTGCGACCTCAAAGGTCTCTTCCCGGATGAAGTCTTCCAGATGTGGTTCGAGCCCATCGGCTGCGTCGAAGCCACCGACGACTCGCTCGTCCTCGGCGTGCCCAACGAGTTCGCCGCCATCTGGGTTCACGACAACTACCTCGACCTGATCACCCAACGCGTCCGCCTCACCTCCGGCCGCATGGTCAGCGTCACCCTCCGCAAGTCGGACACCAACGGCCACCCGGTGAACAGCGCCCCAGCGCTCGAGCCCGCCCGCACCGCTCGCACCAACGGCCACGCCCGTCGCGCGAAACTCGACGAACGCTGCGCCAACCCCGCCAATCTCAATCCGCGGAACACGTTCGAGAACTTCGTCGTCGGCCCGAACAACCAACTCGCCCACGCCGCCTCGATCGCCGTCGCCCAAGCCCCCGCGCAGGCCTACAACCCCCTCTTCGTCTACGGCGACACCGGTCTCGGAAAGACCCACCTCATGCACGCGGTGGGCCACCAGATCCTCCGCAACAACCCCGACGCCAAGGTCGCCTACCTCTCCTCCGAGAAGTTCACGAACGAGTTCATCCACGCCATCCAGGAGAACACGCTCACCAAGTTCCGCCAGCGGTACCGCCACGTCGACGTCCTCCTCATCGACGACATCCACTTCCTCGCCGGCAAGGAGCGCATCCAGGAGGAGTTTTTCCACACCTTCAACGAACTCTTCGAGGCGCAGAAACAGATCTTCCTCTCCAGCGACCGCCCGGCCAACGAGATCCAGAAACTCGAAAGCCGCCTCGTCTCGCGCTTCCAGTGGGGCCTCGTCGTCGACCTCCAATCGCCCGACCTCGAGACCCGCGTCGCCATCCTCCGCACCAAAGCCGCGACGCTGAAGGCCGATCTCCCCGCGGAGATCATCAACTTCATCGCGCAGCACATCTCCAAGAACGTCCGCCGACTCGAAGGCGCGCTCATCAAGGTCGCCAGCTACGCCGCCCTCACCAACCGCCGCATCGACATCCCCACCGTCGAGATGCTGCTCAAGGACGTGCTCATGGAGCAGGCGCAGAACCAGCTCACGATCGACACGATCCAGAAGCGCGTGGCCGACTACTACCAGCTTCGCCACAGCGACATGCTCTCGAAGCGCCGGCCCAACAACATCGCCATCCCGCGCCAGATCGCGATGTACCTCGCCCGCCTCCTCACGAAGCACTCGCTCGCCGAGATCGGCGAAAACTTCGGCGGCCGCGACCACGGCACCGTCATCCACGCCTGCAAATCCGTCGAGGCGATGATGGAGCAGAGCGACCAGACGCGCACGAGCATCGAGTTCCTCAAGAACCAGCTCTCAAAGTAAGCCCTTTCGCTATACAAGCCCTGCGGGGGAGCCGGTCCGCCGGCTCCCTTTTTTCGTGTCCGTGTGTGGGCCACGTCACCGACGTGGCCCTCCGAGGGCCTCTGCCGTGCGTCCGACCTTTGCGACGCCGCCCCGCGCGGGCGGCGCTCCGTATGCCCCGCCCGCGCCGGTTCTACTCCGCCTCCAGCCAAGCCCGCGCCGCTGCCTCGGTGTCGAACAACTCCATCACCAGGTTCTCGTTGCGATTGAGCGCCTGAAACACCCGCGCCATTGCCCGCCCGCCGGTCTGCGTCGCCACGATCGCGGACTTCACCGGCTCGGGAATCGGCACGCTGCGCCGTCGCAACGAGTGTTCGTACGCCGCGATCGGCGGAAAATCGCACGCCTCCACCGCACCGAAATCGTGCAGCACCTGCGGCGACCGGCCGGTCGCTCGCCCCACCTGCTGCGCCAGCTGCGGCATCGCCGCCCCCATGGCCTGCAGGTCGTCGCGGGTGAGCGTCCCGCTCCAACGGAAATGAATCACTCGACCCTCGATCGAATAGGTGAACGGCATGCGTGGGGGAAGTCGGTCGACACAGCGTCGCCCGCGTGCGCAGCGCGCTCAAGCGCGTTTCCCCTCCCAGATTCAATATCCGACCGAACGCCACGCCGCCGGAATCGTTTGCCGGTTGCTGCGCCGCATTGGCCCGCGCATCGGATTGCCATGCGTCCCCTTCCCCTCGGTCTGGCGGCGTTGTTCGCCGCCACCGCCGTCTCCGCCGCCACCATGCTCCCCTATCAAAATCCCGCTCTGTCCGCCGAACCCCGTATCGACGATCTCATCTCCCGCCTCACGCTCGAGGAGAAGATCGACTGCCTCGCCCACAGCGCCTCCGTCCCACGTCTGGGCGTGAAAGGCTCGCCGCACATCGAGGGCTACCACGGCGTCGCGCAGGGCGGTCCGAGCAACTGGGGCCACCGCAACCCGACCGCCACCACTCAGTTTCCCCAGGCGTACGGTCTCGGAGAAACGTGGGACCCGGAGCTCATCCGCGCCGTCGCCGCGCAGGAAGCCGAGGAGGCGCGCTACCTTTACCAGAGCCCGAAGTTCGCCCGCGCCGGCCTGATCATCCGCGCCCCCAACGCCGACCTCGCCCGCGACCCGCGCTGGGGCCGCACCGAGGAGACTTTCGGCGAGGATCCGTTCCTCGTCGGCACGCTCGCCACCGCATTCACGCGCGGTCTCCAGGGCGACGATCCGCGTTACTGGAAAACCGCCACGCTCCTGAAGCACTTCCTCGCCAACTCCAACGAGGACGGCCGCGAGTCCTCCTCGTCAGATTTCGACGCCCGCCTCTGGCGCGAGTACTACGCGAAACCCTTCGAGATGGCCGTACGCGACGGTGGCTCGCGCGCGCTCATGGCCGCCTACAACGCCGTCAACGGCACACCGGCCCACGTGCACCCGATGCTCAATGACATCGTCGTCGGCGAATGGGGCGTCGACGGCATCGTCTGCACCGATGGCGGCGGACTCCGCCTGCTCGTCGAGAAACACCAGGCGTTTACCGACCTCGCAACGGCCGCCGCGGCTTGTGTGAAGGCCGGCATCAACCACTTCCTCGACAAGCACAAGGAGGCCGCCACCGAGGCCGTCGCGCGCGGCCTGCTCACCGAGGCCGACCTCGATCACGCCCTGCGCGGCCTCTTCCGCGTCTCGCTCCGCCTCGGCCTGCTCGATCCAGCGGATCAGGTCCCGTACTCGAAGATCGGAGCCGCTGGCTCGCCCGAGCCTTGGGCGCAACCGGAGGCGCGCGCCCTCGCCCGCCGCGTCACGCAGCGCTCGATCGTGCTCCTGAAAAACTCCGCCGCGCTGCTCCCGCTCGACCGCAAAGCGCTGAAATCGATCGCCGTCGTCGGCCCGCTCGCCAACACCGTCCTGCCCGACTGGTACAGCGGCACCGCGCCGTACTACGTCACCCCGCGCGAGGGCATTGAGGCCGCAGTCAACCCGGCGCGCAGCACCGAGGATGGCGTCGCCGCGCGTTGGGCCGGCGATATGTCCGACGCCGCCGTCGAGCTCGCTCGCCGCTCCGATGTCGCCGTCGTCTGCGTGGGCAACCACCCCGAAGGCAACGCCGGCTGGGCAACCGTCACCTCGTCGACCGAAGGCAAGGAAGCCGTCGACCGCCAGGAGCTCACGCTCGCGCACGGCCAGGAGGACTTCATCCGCCGCGTGTGCGAGGCAAACCCGCGCACGGTCGTCGTCCTCGTCGCCAATTTCCCGATCGCGCTGCCGTGGGCCGCCGAGCACGCACCCGCGATCGTCCACCTCACCCACGCGAGCCAGGAGCAAGGCAACGCGATCGGCGACGTGCTCTTCGGCCTCGCGAACCCCGGCGGCAAGCTCACGCAGACCTGGCCCAAGTCGCTCGACCAGCTCCCGCCGATGATGGATTACGACATCCGCCACGGCCGCACCTACCAGTACTTCACCGGCGAGCCGCAGTATCCGTTCGGCTATGGCCTGAGCTACACGAATTTCGCCTTCGCCAACCTCCGCACCAGCGCCGCCACGCTCGCGCGCGACGGCCGCATCGAGGTTTCCATCGATCTGCGAAACACCGGCCCGCGCGACGGCGACGAGGTCGTGCAGCTCTACGTGCGTTACCCGCAATCGCAGGTCTCCCGCCCGCTCAAGCAGCTCCGCGGCTTCAAACGCGTCACCGTCGCCGCCGGGGAAACGACCACCGTCACGCTTCAGCTCGCCGCCGCCGATCTCGCGTACTGGGACGAGGCCCGTCACGCATGGACCGTCGAGCCCGGGCCGATTGAACTCCTCGTCGGCTCCTCCTCCGCCGAGCGCGATCTGACGCAGCGCGC
>DATGXO010000212.1:0-1823 GCA_035298965.1 Opitutaceae bacterium
CAGACTTGGGATCTCGCGCGCATCCTCGCCGAGATCGGGAGCCACTTCGACGCCGCACTCGCCGACCCCGCCGCGCTCCAGGCCACGCCGATCGCGCGGTGGGACGACCTCATCGAGAAGGGCAACGTGCCCGATGCCTACCGCCCGACGCTCTTCGACTTCCTCGCGTACGAGGCGCTGTCGTTCTACCAGGCCGGCGAGCAGGGTGCGATGAAGTCCGAGGACGAGTTCGAGCTCCCGGCCGAGGGTCCGGCGTTGGGTGACGCCGCGGCGTTTCTCGCCTGGCACGCCACGTTCGCCACGAAGCAGTTTCCGGAGTCGCCGATCGTCAAAGCGCTCGATCTCTACGGCCGGCTCCTGCGTTTCCATGAGCGCGATGCCGACCGCTCCGCCTTCCTCGACGCCGATCTCGCACGGCTGAACTACGCCGCCAACGTCGCCGCCGGCGACGACAAGGACGCCTGTTACGACGCGGCGCTCACGCGCTTCAGCGACGCCAATGCGAAGCACGAAATCTCCGCCCGTGCGTTGGCGTTGCTGGCTCAGCGGCGTAATCAGGCCGGCGAACCGGCCGAGGCGCGGAAGCTGGCGCAGCGCGGGCTCGACGCGTTTCCGAAGTCCGCCGGCGGCGCGGCGTGCTACAATCTGATCCAGCAGATCGAACAACCCGCCATTAGCCTCGCGACGGAGCGGGTTTGGAACGCGCCGTGGCCCACGCTCGACGTGACGTACCGGAACCTCGGGCACGTCTATTTACGCGCCGTACCAGTCGACTTCGCCGAGCACGTGGAGCAGTCGCGCTGGAACGTCGGTAATTTCGACGAGGATCGCCTCGGCCGCTTGCTGGCGATCAAACCCGCACTCGCCTGGGACGCCGCGCTACCGGCGACGCCGGACTTCAAGGAACGCACGGAAAAACTCGCCGCACCGACCACGCTCAAGCCGGGCTTCTATTTCGTTTTCGCGAGCGCGAACGCGGATTTCCGCCGCGAGGCCGAGAATCAGGTGAGCGTCGCAACCGTCTGGGTGAGCGATCTCGCGCTCGTGCTGCGGCAACGGTTTGATGTCGGCCGCCCCGAGGGCTTCGTCCTCCGCGCCGGCAGCGGCGAACCGGTGGCGGGCGCGACGGTGCGGGCTTGGTGGCAGGACCGGGAGGGCAGCTTCCACCCGGCTTCGCCGTTGTCGACCGATGCCGACGGCCGCTTCGAATTGAAGGCGCGCGACCGCCAAGTCGTGCTCTTGGCCGAGCACGAAGGACAAGCGGTTTCGAGCCTGCGGCAGTTCCAGAGCTATGGCCGAAACGAGGACGAACGCACCATCACCCAGACCGTTTTCTTCACCGACCGCGCGATCTATCGGCCGGGGCAGACGATCAGCTACAAGGGCATCGCGATCCGCTTCAACCAAGCGAAAGGCGACTACACCGCGGTGCCGAATGCGCGCGTCACCGTCCTCTTCAAAGACCCCAACGGCCAGGAGATCGCGCGCGCCGAGGCGACGTCCAACGACTATGGCTCGTTCAGCGGCGTGTTCACCGCGCCGCGCGATCGCGTGACCGGCCAGATGGTGATCGTGGTCGAGGGCGCCTACCAAGGCGCGACGAGCGTCAACGTCGAGGAATACAAGCGGCCGAAGTTCCAGGTCGCGCTCGAAGCGCCCAGGGAGGCCGCGAAGCTCGACGGCGCGGTCGTCGTGACCGGCAAAGCCACGGCGTACACCGGCGCGGCCATCGGTGGCGCGAAGGTAAAGTGGCGCGTCGAGCGCGGCGTGCAGTTGCCGCGCTGGTGCTGGTGGTGGCAGCCGCCGGCCAGCAAGGCCGTGGC
>DATGXO010000213.1:0-61233 GCA_035298965.1 Opitutaceae bacterium
GGCGGGCACGCTGTCGGTCGCGGGGTTGATGCCGATCACGGCGTCGCCGCAACCGTAGAGCAGGCCGTCGACGATGGAGGCGGCGATGCCTTTTGGGTCGTCGGTGGGATGGTTCGGCTGGAGGCGGACCGCGAGGCGGCCCGGTAGCCCGAGGGTGTTCCGAAACGCGGTGACGACACGGCGTTTCTGCGCGACGAGGATGAGATCCTGGTTGCCCATCAGCTTCGAGACGGCCGCGACCATCTCCGGCATGAGACCGGGCGAAAGGGCGGCGAGCGCCTTGTCGTCGGTCTCGTAGCGCAACAACCAATCGCGAAACTCGCCCACCGTGAGACCGGCGACGGGCGCAAACGCCGCGGCGTCGTGGGTGTCGACGATCAGGCGTGTGACTTCATCTTCCTCATACGGAACAAGAAGCTCCTCACGGAACCGCGCGAGCGGCACCTCGGCGAGGCAGAGCTGGGCGGCGACGCGCTCCTCGGCGGAAGCGGCGGCGAGGCCGGCGAGCTCGTCGCCTGAGCGGCGCGGCGTGGCCTTGGCCATGAGCTCCCGCAGGGAGGAGAAGACGTGGCGTTGTCCGCCGATCGTGCAGGACCAAGGAGCCATGGAAGCGGAGATCGAGTTGTGGGCAGTTGGCGGCCTCGACCGGCCGGCGGCGTGGGTTCCGCCCGCCGGCCGAGGCCGCGGGGTGAGGTTATTTTGCGAGCTCGGGAGCGAGGCCGGCGGGCTCGGCTATTTCCGGCACGGCCTCGGCGGACATGACCGGCGGGCCGCGGAAGACCTTCCGCACGCCCAGCCACCACGCCGCGACCAACAGGCCGACCGTGACGCCAGTGACGGTGAGCGCCTTGTCGTTGGGCGGTTGCACGCCGATCCAGACGAGCACGGCGACACCGGCGACGGATATCACGGCGAGCGAGCGGTAGAGCGCGGCGCCGAGGTTGAACGGACCCATCTTCGTCCACGTTTTTCCGAAGGCGAAGAAGCCGGCGGCGGTCGGCATCACATAGGAGATGTAGAGGAAGATCACGCACGCCGTGGTGAGCGTCGAGTAGGCCGGCGCGTAGAGCGTCGATGCGATCGCAAGCACGGCGGTGGTCCAGATGGCGTTGGTCGGCGTCTTCCATTTCGGCGAGACCTTTTTGAGCGCGCCCGAGGCGGGGAAACCGCCGTCGCGGGAAAACGCGAAGATCATGCGCGAGGTGGAGGTCACGCACGCGAGACCGCAGAGGTAGTTCGCCACGACGATGCCGACCCAGAGCGCCTTGCCGAACACGCCGGGCAGCACCTGCTCCATGAGCCAGGGGAAGACGTTGCCGCCCTGCGCCGCGGCGTCCTTGAGATTGGGCATCGCGATCACGAACGAGCACACCATCACCCAGCCGAAGAGACCGGAGAGATAGACGGAGCGCAGGATGCCCTTCGGGACGTTGGCGGCGGCGTTCACCGTCTCCTCGGAGGTGTGCGCGGAGGCGTCGTAGCCGGTGATCGTATAAATGGGCCACATCAGGCCGAGAAGGAGCATCACGCCGAGGCTGGAGTTCTCCGGCCAGACTCCGCCGCCAGCGGCGCCACTGAAGTTCTCGAAGGTGAACAGCCGCGAGAACTCGTACGACGGAGCGGCGAGGAACATCGCGCCAGTGAGCAGGATCGCGACGGCGAAGATCAGGTAACCGCTGAAGTCGGTGAGCAATGTCGTGACGCGAATACCGAAGTGGTTCAGCAGCGCGTGCGAGATCGTGATCGCGGACACACCGACGATCTGGTGCACGATCGTGAGTTTGCTCGGATCGAGACCGAACATCGGCCCGATGAAGTTCACGAAGAGGCTGTACGCCCCCACGTTCACCGCCGCGGTCACGAAGATGAGGCCGCCGAGGTTGAACCACGCCGTGGCCCAACCCCAGCCCTTGCCGCCGAGGATCGAGCTCCAGTGGTAGAGCCCACCCGCCGTCGGAAACGCCGAGGCCACCTGCGCCATGCAAAGCGCGACGAGGAAACAGAAACCCACCCCGAGCGGCCAGACGATGCCCGCCGCCGCACCGCCCACCGCGCTGATCCCCAGCTGCAGCGACGTGATGCCGCCGGCGAGGATGCAGATGATCGAAAACGAAATCGCGAAGTTCGAGAAACCGCTCATGCGCCGCATGAGCTCCTGCGCGTACCCCATGCTCTGGAGCAGTTTCACGTCGTCGGAAACATCGGTGCTCGCCGGTCCCGTGGCCGGCGGCGGTATGGAAGAAGCGGACATGTTGGAGCGAAGCTTGGAAACTCCGGGAAACGCCCGGCCCGTGGGATTTGCCCCCCGGCTGAGCAGTCGCGATGCCATCGCGAGCCGCGCAGCGCCGCGGCGCGAATTTGCCCAGCCCGTGCGCTCGGTCGCACTTCGCCCGTGACGCAGCGCACGCCCGCTGGCAGTTTTCGCCCATGCGCCGAATTCATCTCCGCCAAACTCTCGGGCTTGCCGCCGTGCTGGCGTCTGCCCTCACGCTCTCCGCCCGCGATAATTCCGCTGCCGAGTACAACTCCACCGTGCGCGCGACGCCGCTCCTGCGCACCACGACCGATGTCGCCGGCAATCCCCTCGCCTATCCGACCGGTGGCGCGGCGGAGGTCAGCGGCCTGCTCGTCGAGCTGCCGCCCGGCGCGGAGACCGGCTGGCACAAGCACACGGTGCCCTGTTTCGCGTACATCCTCAGCGGCGAGATCGCCGTCGCGCAGAAGAGCGGCCCCACGCGCACCTTTCGCGCCGGCGACGCCTTCGCGGAGTTGGTGAACATCGAGCACAACGGCCACACGCTCGGCAGCGAGCCCGTGCGTATCGTGTTCTTCGCCGCAGGAGTCCAGGGGCAGACGTTCACGGTGAAGTCCGCCGCCGAACCCGCGAAGCACTGAGCGGACCGCGCGCCCACTCACGTCGCCGACAGACCGATGCCGACGCGTTTCGCCTCGAGCGCCGCGGCGGCGGGATCGGCTTTGAAACGCTCGGGGTCGATGCCGTACCGGCGCACGCGCAGGCCCATCATGCGCTCGGTCAGGCCAAGTTGGCGACCGGCCTTCGCCATGATCCCGCGGTGCGCCTTGAGCGCCTCGGCGATCATCTCGCGCTCCACCGCCTCGACCGCCTGCTCGAGCGTGCCGCGCGGCACCGTGCCCGACGCCTCGCCGGTCTGGAGCGTGGGCGGCAAATGGAAGCCGTGGATCACGCCGTCCTGCGAGAGCAGCACCGCGCGCTCGATGGTATTCTCGAGTTCGCGCACGTTGCCCGGCCAGTGGTAGGCCATGAGCATGTCGATCGCGGGTGTGGAGATGCGGACCACGTTCTTTCCGTTCTGCTGCGCGTATTTTTCCAGGAAATGGTCGGCGAGCTCGAGGATGTCGCTGCGGCGATCACGCAACGGCGGCACGTAGACCGGGAAAACGTTGATGCGGTAATAGAGATCCAGTCGGAAGCGCCCCTCCTCGATCATCTTCTCGAGGTTGCGGTTCGTGGCGGTGACGACACGAACGTCGACGCGGATCGTCTGCGCACCGCCGACACGTTCGAACGTCCCCTCCTGCAGCACGCGCAGCAGCTTCGCCTGGGTCGCAGCGGAGATCTCACCGATTTCGTCGAGGAAGATCGTGCCGCCATCGGCCAGCTCGAAACGTCCCTTGCGCAGCGCGAGCGCGCCGGTGAACGCGCCCTTCTCGTGGCCGAACAACTCGCTCTCGATGATGCTCTCCGGCAACGCCGCGCAGTTCACGCGCACGAACGGTTTCTTGCGTCGCCCGCTCCCGCTCCAGATCGCGTGCGCGATGCGCTCCTTGCCCACGCCGGTCTCGCCGCGGATCAGCACGGTCGTCTTCGAATCGGCGACCTGGTCGATGTGGAAATAGACCATGCGCATCGCCGACGAGTGCCCCGTCATGCCCTCGGGCACGAAGCTGCGCGCGATCTGCTGCTGCAGGCGGTTGTTCTCCTCGCGCAACGTGTCGATGCGCTCCTTGGCCATCTGCCGGAAACGCACCGCCAGCCCCACCTGCCCCGCCACGAGCACGAGAAAACGCGCGTCGATCGTGAGCACGAGTTCGGTCGCCGTCGCGCGGGTGAACGACAACGTGCCGAGCACTTCGCTCCCATGGCGGATCGGCACCGCGATCAGGCTCTCGCCCTGCCCGCGCGCCTCGGCGAACAACCGTTGCTCGAGCGCGCTCCATTCGTCATCCGCCACCTGCGCGAGATCGGGCAGCACCAGCGGCTCGCCGATCGTGGCGACGCGGCCGAGAAAACCCTCGCCGAGTTTCTCGCGCATCAACTTGTCGTGGTGATCCGCGTGCGGCCGGTCCTGCATCTCCTCGACCATGAGCTCCGCGCTCTCGCGGTTCACGATCGTGAGCAAACCGCGCCGCAGCCCGGTCGTCTCCGCGAGTTTCCGGAAAAGCGGTTGCACCGCATCGCGCAACTCGAGCCCCTGCGCGAGCGTGGCCGACACATCGTGCAACAGCCGAAACTCCTGCAGCACGCGACAGCCGGACGTGAGGTCCCGCGGCTGATCGGTCCCGGTCGTGCCCGGACGTTCGGAACAAGAGTCGCACGTGGTCATCCACGCGCGCTGAGCACGTGCAATGCCATGGGCTCGGCGCGTCCCGCCGAGCGGCCCGTCGCCCATTCCGAGCAGCTTACCCCGCGCCGCCGGCAGCCGACTGGCGCCCGCGGCGATTGACGTCCTCCGGCGAGTTCCAGTTCTCCAGAAGCGCCTCCTCCTCGCTCGCGACGAGATAGCCGCAGAGCGAGCCATCTCGCACTGCGCGTTCAACGAATCGGCCGAAACCGAGCTCGCCCGCCGCGACCGCGCTCCCGGCCGCGGCGGCCAAGCTCGGCGGAAAAATTCCCACCATCGGCTCCCAACCACGCGCTGTCCGCGGCACGACGCCGATTCCCGGCAGGCGGAGCCCGAGGATGCGTTGCAAAAACGTCACACTCAGCGCCGGCATGTCGACCGCGAGCACGACGACATGCGCGACGGACGCCACGCACAGGACCGTCGCCAACCCGCCGAGCGGCCCCTGCCCCGGCCGCTCGTCAGGCAGCCCGCGCGCGCGCAATGAGCCGAGCTCGGCCTGCGTGCGGCCGACCACGAACACCGCCTCCGGCGCGAGTTGCCAGCCGAGCGCCACCTGCCGCTCGAGCAGCGTCGCGCCTTCGTGAACGAGCTGCGCCTTGTCGCGCCCCATCCGCGTCGAGCGGCCGCCCGCGAGCACAGCCACGGCAAACGGCAGCTCACACGACACGCAGCACCGCCTCTCCGCGTCGCAACACGCCATCGCTCAGGATTCGCGCACGCAATCCACCGCGCCCCTTCAACCACTCGTGCGCGCCCGGCGCGACCGCCTCGTCCATCCAATGGCACGGGCGGCACTCCTCCGCGCCCCGAAACCGCACGCCCTGCAGCTCAAACTCGCGCCCGACCAGTGCGAGCACGTCGATCCCGCGCGTGAACACGTTGCGCCGCACCGCGAGCGGATTCCCGGCCGCGCACCCGAGCGCCGCCGCGAGCGCGTCGTACGTCTCCAGCGCAAAGAACGTGATCTGGCCCTTGTAGTCGGGTTTGAAATCGAAGAACCGATCGCCGCGCAGCCCACGCCCCGCCACACAGTCGACGCTCTCCACCTCGAGCACGGCCGCGTCGCCCGCGGGCCCGCCGTGGTGTCCGAAATAGTTGTGATCTGGTGACACCGCGAGCCGGTGGATCACACCGCGCGCACCGGCGTTCCATTCATCGTTTCGCTGCATTCGATCGAAACTGTTCATCGGCATTTCGGGGGACTGGCGCGCAACTTGCGACCGGTCCCGCCATAGCGAAGCGCCGCAGGTCGCGTGCCGCTCGCCCGGCAAACCACTCACCGCGTTTCCGCCTCCCGCTCGCCCACTCCATCTCGGCTCGAACCACCATGCGCGTGCTCTTTTTTGGCCAACTGAAAACCCTCGCCGGCTGCTCGGTGCACGAACTGCCGGCCGACGAACTCTCGGCCGACGAACTCTGGGCGGAGCTGCTCGCGCGTTTTCCCGCGTTCGCCGCACTGCGCGCGCACACCCGTCTCGCCTGCAACTCCGAGTTCGCGCCGCCCGACGCCCGTCTTCTCGCCGGCGACGAAATCGCGCTCATTCCGCCCGTGTCCGGCGGCTGACCATGCACCTGCACGTCGAAGTCATCGATTGGCCGATCAGCCCGGTTCCCGCCGTGCCGCCCGCGCTCGCCGGCCCGACCGGAGCGCTCGCGGAATTCCGCGGACTCGTGCGCGACGACGAATGCGGCCACCCGATCGGTGCGCTCGAGTACGAGGCCTACTCGCCCATGGCCGAGCGCGTCATGGAGCGACTCGCCCGGGAAATCGCCGCCCGCTGCAGCATCCTTTCCGCCCGTATCGTGCACCGCGTCGGCATTGTCCCCGTGGGCGAGGCAGCGATCCACATCGTTGTCGCTGCGCGTCACCGCGGCCCCGCCTTCGTCTTCCTGGCGGAGTTCATGGACCGCCTCAAACAAGACGTGCCCATCTGGAAAATACGCGCGCTCGACCGCACCGGCCGACCGCTGGCCGCTCCGCCCACCCCGCCCGCGCTGCCGTCATGACCTCGCTCGACGCCATTCTCGACCTCCTGCGCACCGCGGTGCCCTCACTGGACACCGAGCCGGTCGCGCTCGCCGAGGCGTGCGGGCGCACGTTGCGCGAGCCGGTCGTCGCCGCGGAGGACCAACCGCCCTTCGCCCGCTCTGCGGTCGATGGTTTCGCCATCGGGGCCGACGATCCCGCGAGCGAGTTCCACGTCGTCGATTTCCTCCGCGCGGGCGACTGGCGCCCGCGCGCGCTCGCGCCCGGCGAGGCGGTGCGCATCGCCACCGGCGCCGCCCTGCCCGCCGACGGTTTGCAGGTCGTAATGCGCGAAGACACCGAGCGCGAAGCACAACGCGTTCGCCTCCTCCGCCGCGGCGCCACCCGCCACATCCGTGAGCGTGGCGAAGACGCCCGCCGAGGCGACACGCTGCTCACCACGCCCACCCGCCTTGCCCCCGGCGCGCTCGGCCTGCTCGCGTCCCTCGGTGTGGTTCGCCCGGTCGTCACGCGGTTGCCGCGCATTGTACATGTGGCGACAGGCGACGAAATCGTGCCGCCCGACCACACCCCTGAGCGCGGCCAGATTCGCGACTCGAACTCGACCCTTGTGCACGCCTTCCTCGCCGCCCGCGGTCTGCCGGTCGAGCAGCATCGCGCGCCGGAGGACTTCGCCCGCACGAGCGAATTGCTGCGCGCCCACACGACCACTCCGGCGCCCGCCGATCTCCTGCTGCTCTCGGGCGGCGCGAGCGTGGGCGAACACGACTTCAGCCGGCGTCTCCTCGTCGATCTTGGCTACGAAATACTCGTCGAGCAGGCGGCCGTGCGTCCCGGCAAACCCCTGCTCGTCGCGCGTCGCGATCACGCGCTGGCTTTCGGCCTGCCGGGCAACCCGCTCGCCCATTTCGTCGCGCTGCACCTCTTCGTGCACGCAGCGCTCGAGGCTTTCGCGGGGTTGCCCTCTTCCACTCCGTTCCGAAACGGACACCTCGCCTCCGACATCGAAAACGACGGCGCCGCGCGCGAAACGCTCTGGCCCGCGCATTCCACGTTCTCGGGGAATGGTTACACGCTCGAGCCGCTCCGCTGGGCGAGCTCCGGCGACTTCGTCGCACTCGGTCGCGCCAACGCCCTCCTGCGCGTCCCCGCCGGTGCCGGCCGGCTCGCGCGCGGAACCCCGGTCGCATTCGTCGCCACTTCCTCCTGCCTATGAGCGCCGCGTCGAAGAAAACGCCCGCCGCCTTCTCCCACCTCGATGCCGCCGGTGCCGCGCGCATGGTCGGAGTCGGTGCGAAACCCGTGCAACACCGTCGCGCCGTCGCCGCCGCCACTCTCGTCTGCCGGCCGGCCACGATCCGCGCGCTGCGCGCCCACGCCCTGCCGAAGGGCGACGTGCTGACGGCCGCGCAGATCGCCGGCATCCAGGCCGCGAAACGCACCGCCGAGCTCATCCCGCTCTGCCACACGTTGCCGCTCGAGCGTGTTGTGGTTGATTTTCGGGTTCGCTCGGCCGCGATCGAGGTGGCCTGCACCGCCGAGACGCACGCGCGCACCGGCGTCGAGATGGAGGCGCTCGCCGGCGCCACTGTCGCCGCCCTCACGCTCTACGACATGTGCAAGGCGGTCGACAAAACCATGCGCATCGAGGGTGTCCACGTGGTGGAAAAGGTGAAGACATGAAGATCGGCCGCCTCACCATCAGCGACCGGGCCAGCGCCGGCGTCTACGCCGACCGCAGCGGCCCGGAGATCGAGCGGTTGCTCCGCGCCAAACTGAGCCCGTCCGCCGTCTTCCTCGCCGCAACCGTACCCGACGAGGTCGCCGCGATCGCCGAGCGGCTGCGCGCCTTCGCCGACCGCGACGGCTGCGCCCTGGTCATCACCACCGGCGGCACCGGCATCGGCCCGCGCGACATCACACCCGAGGCCACTCGCTCCGTGCTCGAAAAGGAGCTGCCGGGTTTTGGCGAGATCATGCGCGTGCAATCCTTTGCAAAGGTCCGCACCTCCATCCTCTCCCGCGCCACGGCGGGCACCCGCGGCCGAACGCTCATCGTGAACCTGCCGGGCAAACCCGGCGCCGTCGCCGAGTGCCTCGATATCCTCGGGCCCGCACTGCACGAGGCGCTCGCGCACCTCCGTGGCGACGATCCGCACGCCGCGGCAACACCGTCGTGAACCTATGGATTCCTTCGGCCGCCACGTCGACTACCTGCGCATCTCGATCACCGACCGGTGCAACGAGCGCTGTCTCTACTGCATGCCGGAAGGTTACCGGGGCTGGGCAACGACGCCCGATCACCTCACCGCCGCGGAGATCGTGCGCGTGGTGCGTGTCGCCGCCGGGCTCGGTTTCCGCAAGTTCCGCCTCACCGGCGGCGAGCCGCTGGTGCGGCGCGATGTCGTCGATCTGGTGCGTGCGCTCGCCGCGATCCCCGGCGTCGACTGTCTCGCGCTGTCCACCAACGGCACCCGGCTCGCTCCGGTCGCGAGTGCCCTGCACGCCGCCGGTCTGCGCACCGCCAACGTAAGTCTCGATGCGCTCGACCCCGCGCTCTACCGCCGCATCACCGGTGGCGATGTCGCGCAAGTTCTCGCCGGCATCCGCGCCGCGCTCGCGGCGGGTTTCGAGCGCATCAAGCTGAACTGCGTGCTCATGCGTGGCGTGAACGAAGGCGAGCTCTGGCCGCTCGCGCGCTTCGCCGCCGAACACGATCTGCCGCTGCGCGTGATCGAACTCATGCCGCTCACGAGCACGGAAGTGCTCGGCGAGCGCAACTTCTTCTCCGTCGCCGAAGCCATGCGCATGTTCTCCGCCCACGACGAACTCGTCGCCGTGCCCGACCGCCGCCTCGGCTGGGGTCCGGCGCGTTATTTCCAACTCCGGCGCACGGGTACGCTCATCGGTTTCATCGGCGCGCTGACCACTGAGCATTTCTGCGAAACGTGCAACAAGATGCGCCTCACCGCCGACGGGAAGATCCGCCCCTGTCTAGGCGACCACGGCGAGTTCGACCTGCGCACCACACTCCGCCACACCTCCTCCGACGACGAGCTGCGGGCGCTCCTTGAGGCGGCGCTCCGCGCGAAACCGCGCGCCCACCAGTTCCTCGATGCGTATCGTCCATGTCGACCCATGACAGCGATCGGCGGCTGAAGCTCCGCACCGGCGGTGCGCGTAGGGGCATTGCTCGTCAACGCCCGTTGGACTCACGCCTCAGGCGCCGGCCTTGGCGGCGGCAAGTTCCATCGTGTCGACCACGGCCTGGCAGAGCCCGACGAACGTCTCCTCGCCCAGCGAAAGCTGACGCTGCGCGAGATGGGTGATGCCCCAACGGCGCTTGAGCGGCCGGCGCCCGAGCGGCAGCGACACCAGTCGGCCGGCCGCCAGATCCTCGCGCACCACCCAAGGCGCCAGCACGCCAGCGCCGAGGCCGACCTTCGCCAGCTCCTTGATCGCCTCCATGCTGCCAAGTTGGATGCAGTTTCCCAGTGTCACGCCCTCGCGCGCAAAGTAGTCCTGAACCATCGCGTAGGTCGAGCTGGTGCGGTTGTACAACATCACGGTCTCCTCGGCGAGTTGCTCGCGTGTCGCCCGCCCCGCCTGAGCCCACGGGTGCATCGGTCCGACCATCAGGCGCAGCTCGTCCTCAAAGAGCGGCAGGAACTTCATCTCGTCGTCGCCCACCGGCTCCAGCGACACAGTCAGGTCGATCGTGCCGCGCTGGAGCAGTTCCACCTGCCACGGCAGGTCGCCGGGTTCGATCCGCAGCACGCAGCGCGGGAAGCTCTGCTTGAATTCGCGCAGCACGGTGGGCAGGAGGTGCTGACAGACAGTGGTGCTCGCGCCGACCCGCAGGCGACCGTGCCCCCAGTTGGTGAGATCCTCGAGCTCGGTGCGCGCGCGCTCCATGTCGCGCAGCACCGCCTCCGCGCGACGGAGGAACTGCTCGCCGTGGTGCGTCAACGCCACGCGCCGGCCCATGCGGTCCAGCAGGCGGCAGCCGAGATCGCCTTCCAGCGCGCGCAGCGCATGGCTCACCGCGCTCTGCGTGAGATGGAGGTCCTTCGCCGCGAGCGTGAAACTCTGCCTCCGCGCGACGGCGACGAAAGCCTGCAGTTGCCGGCTGTCGAGCGAGCGGCTCATCGCGCGCCTTTCCCAAGCTCCGCGTTCGTGGAATGAGGGGCGTTCATCGTCTTGATGAGAATTATGAAGAGCACGACTTGAGCCAACGCGCCCCGCTGGCATCGCCCGCGCTCAGGCGGGTGCCATGCCGCCCTTCCGTCGCAGCGCCTCGCGCCCACCGCTCTCGATCGGCTTTCTCGCTCTCACCGATGCGGCCCCGCTCTTTGTCGCCCAGGAGCTGGGCCTTTTCGCGCGCCACCGACTGCCGGTGAACCTCCGTCGCGAGGTCGGCTGGGCGACGTTGCGCGACAAGCTGCTCTTCGGCGAGCTGACCGCGGCCCACGCGCTCGCCCCGATGCTCTGGGCCTCCGCGCTGGGCCTGTCGGGCCCGTCCGGAGACGTGGTCACGGCGTTCGTGCTCAATCTCAACGGCAACGCGCTCACCCTCGCTCGCGCCCTGCGCGACGCCGGCGCGCACGATCCCGCCAGCCTGCGCCGCCTCGCGCACGAACGCCGCGGCGAGCGCAAACTCACCTTCGGCGTCGTCTACCGCTTCTCCGCCCATCACCTGCTCCTGCGCAACTGGCTGCGTACGGCGGGACTCGATGCGGAGCGCGATGTCCGCATCGTCGTCGTGCCGCCCGCCCAGATGGTGCGCAATCTCGCCGCGGGCAACCTCGACGGCTTCTGCGCGGGCGAGCCGTGGAACTCGCTCGCGATCGCCCGCGGCGTCGGCTGGTGCCCGACTTGGAGCGCGAGCTTCGCGCCTGGTCACCTCGAGAAGGTCCTCATGGTCCGCAGCGCATTCGCCGAGCAGCAGACCGAAACTCACGCGGCGCTCATTGCCGCGCTCGATGAGGCCGCGCTCTGGTGCGACGAGCCGCAAAACCGCGCCCGGCTCGCCACCTTGTTGGCAAAACCCAACTACCTCGATCTGCCGGTCGAGATCCTGCAGCCGGCGCTCGAGGGCCGTTTCGCCACCGGCCTCGGCCACGAGGAGGTGCCCGACTTCATCGTCTTCCATCGCGGTGGCGCAAACGCGCCCACCCTCGCCCGCGCGAAGGCGCTCCAGCAGGAGCTCGTCGCCGCCGGTTTGCTCCCCCCCGAACTCGCATCGGCCGACCTTCCCGCCCGCCTTTTCCGCGAAGACCTCTACCACGCTGCACTCGAATCCCGCTCCCTGCGCCATGAACAAGTCCTCTGATACCACCGCCACTCCGCCCGACTCCGCCACCGGCGTCTCCCGCCGCCACTTCCTCGGTCAGACCGCGACGCTTGCCGGCGCCGCCGCGCTCTGGGCCGCGCTCGGCAACAAATCCTGGGCCGCGACCGCCGCCAGCGCCGCCGAAGGGCCCGAGATCGCCGACGTGAAGTTCGGCATCATCGCCCTCACCGACTGCTCGCCCATCGTGATCGCGCACGAGAAGGGCTTCTTCAAGAAGTACGGTATCCGCTCGAAGATTTCGAAGGAGGCGAGCTGGGCCGTCATCCGCGACCGCCTTTCCACCGGCGACAACCAGGCCACGCACATGCTGATCGGCATGCCGTACGCCTCCACCATGGGCCTGCTCGGTTCGCCGAAGAAACCGCTGGTCTATCCCTGGCAGCTCAACCGCAACGGCCAGGCCATCACACTCAAACGCGACTTCCGCGGCAAGGTCGCCGCCGATGCCGCCGCGCTCAAGCCCTTCGTCGACCGGGCCAAGGCCGCCGGCAAGCCGCTCACCTTCGCGATGACGTTCCCGCCCGGCACCCACGCGATGTGGCTGCGCTACTGGCTCGCCAGCGGCGGCATCCATCCGGGCGACGCCGCCGGCGCCGGCGCCGACATCAGTCTCGTCACCATTCCTCCGCCACAGATGGTCTCCAACATGCGCGTGGGCAAGATGGACGGCTTCTGCGTCGGCGAGCCGTGGAACGCCCGCGCGATCGACGACGGCATCGGCTTCACCGCGCTCACCACCCAGGAGATGTGGGCGGACCATCCCGAGAAGGTGTGCGCGTTCACCGCCGAGTTCGCCGACAAGAATCCCCGCACCGTGAAGGCCGTCCTCAAGGCCCTCCACGACGCCAGCGTGTGGCTCGACAACCTCGAGAACCGCTCCGAGCAGTGCGACATCGTCTCGCAGCCCGCGTACATCAACTGCCCGAAGGAGATCCTCCTCGGCCGCCTGCTCGGCCAGCTCGACTACGGCGACGGCCGCAAGCGCGACGACACGTACTACATGATCTTCTCGGAGAGGAACTGCAATCTGCCGCAGCCCAAGTACGGCAAGTGGTGGCTCACGCAGTTCCGCCGCTGGGGCATGGTCACCGGCGCGCCCGACTACGACGCGGTCGTCAACCAGGTCTGCCGCCACGATCTCTACAGCGAAGCCATGGCCGAGCTCGGCGTCTCCGGCCGCGCGCTCGACCACACGCCCGAGCGCCTCTTCGACGGCTCGGTGTTCGATCCCGCCGGCGATTCCGAGGCCTACGCACGCAGCTTCGCCGTCCACTCCCTCAAAGGTTGAAACCGATGAAGACCTTCAAACTCGACTGGCTCGTCCTTCCGCTCCTCACGATCGTGCTCTTCCTTGCGCTCTGGCAGGGCTACTCCGCGCACGACCGCTCGCGCGACGAGAACAACTACTTTCCCGGTCCGGCCGAGACCTGGCAGCACAGCAACTCCTACATCACGCAGCCCTTTGCGTATCGCGGCGAGCAGGACCAGGGCATCCTGCGCTTCGCCTGGGCGTCGCTCTACCTCGTCGCCAAGGGGTACGGCCTCGGCCTGCTGCTCGGCGTGCCCATCGGCCTGCTGCTCGGCCTCTCGCCTACGTTCACCAAGGCTTTCGATCCCTTCATCCAGATCGTGCGCCCGATCTCGCCGCTGGCGTGGTTTCCGATCGGCCTGGGCCTCTTCAAGGGGCTCGACGGCGCCGGGCTCTTCACCATCGCGTTCTGCTCGATGTGGCCCACGGTGCTCAACACCGCGCAGGGCGTGCGCGCCGTGCCGCAGGACTACCTCAACGTCGGCCGCGTCCTGAAACTCTCCAAGCTCCAGATGCTCTGGAAGGTGATCATCCCGGCCACGCTGCCGTACATGTTCACCGGCTTCCGCCTCAGCCTCGGCATCGCCTGGCTCGTCATCGTCGCCGTCGAGATGCTCACCGGCGCGCCCGGCCTCGGGGGCTTCCTCTGGCAGGAGTACAACGCCCTCAACTACCGCCACATCGTCATGTGCGTCGTCGCCATCGGCCTTATCGGCTTCCTCCTCGACCGCCTAATGAGCCTGGTCGAGACGCGCCTGCGCGCCGCCACCTGAGTCGTTCCACCCTTTCACCGACCGCTCCCGAACTACCCATGCGCTCCTCCCTGCTCCCTCGCTCCACCGCCACGCTCCTGCTCGCCGCCGCCGTCGCCGCGCCGCGGGCCGCCGCCTACGTCTTCGGCGATCCGATCACCCTCGCCGACAACAAACTGCTCCTCGACTTCAACGCGCGCTTTCGCCTCGAGAGCCGCGACAACACCTTCGACTTCAACTCCGCGACCCGCACCGTCAACGACGACACCTTTCTGCTCACCCGCCTGCGCCTGGGCGCGAAGTACACGTTCTCGCCCAAACTCGCGATCTACGTCCAGGTTCAGGATGCCCGAGAATTCGATACGCGCCGGCCCAACGTCCCCTTCGTCAACGCCGCCGAGGGCAACGACCCCGCCGACCTCCGCCAGCTCTACCTCGACATCGGCGACACGCGCGACGACCTCGTCACCGCCCGCCTCGGCCGGCAGATCCTCTCCTACGGCGACGAGCGCCTCGTCGGCGGTTTCGAGTGGAACAACTTCGCCCGCACCTTCGACGCCGCGAAGGTCGTCGCCAACTTCGCCGACCTCAAGACCACGGTCGACGCCTTCGCCGCGCGCGTCGTCACCATCGAGGGCCGCAACTTCGGCGACGACCAGAAGTTCGAGTTCAACCACTCCGACGCACAGGACTTCTTCGGCGGACTCTACGCCCAGAACTCCGGTCTCGTCCCGAACCAGAAGACCGATCTGTACCTGCTCTATCGCGACAAGGATCGCAACGGCCCGTTCTACCGGCCCAACACCCTGCAATCCGGCCCGACCGGCGTCGCCCCCTACGATATTCCCGAGCGGATCTGGACCCTCGGTTTCCGTGCGCAATCCGTCTCGAGCGCCCGGCTCAAGGGCTTCGACTACCTCGTCGAGGCCGCCTTCCAATGGGGCAAATCGCGCCCCGGCCTCACGCCCGCCCAGATCGAGGTACCGGACTGGTTCGATCATCACGCCTATGCCGCCCATGCCGAACTGGGCTACACGCTGGAGAAGTCGCGTTTCGTTCCGCGTTTCGCCATCGAGTACAATCTCGCCTCGGGCGACAAGGACCCGGCCGACACCGAGAACGACGCCTTCCTGAATCTCTTCCACACGAACCACAAGTTCTACGGCTACATGGATGTCCTCGGCTGGAAGAACATGCGCGATCTCGCCGTGACCGCGCGCTTCAAGCCCCTCGTCGCCCTCGACTCTTCGCTCAAGAAGTCCGTCCTGCGCCTCGACTACCACTGGATGTGGCTGCAAACGACGCAGGACCTCTGGTACCGCGCCAACGCCATCACGCCCGTGGTCACGCCGGCCGCCGCGCTCCGCAGCTCGCTGCCCTCCGCTATCGGGCGCGAACTCGACCTCACCTGGACCTGGTCACCGAGCCCTCCCTACGAGCTCCTCGTCGGCTTCAGCCATTTCTGGACCGGAGGCTACCTGCCCGCAGCCCGCGCCGTGGGCGGCATCCCGGGCCGCGGCGACGACGCCTCCTTCGGCTACCTCCAAACAACGGTGAAGTTCTAGCCGCCGCCATCCGCCCGACCACAGGCGCCCGTCCGCCAACCTCCACAATCCGCCTTCCGCAATCCGCCATGTCCTTCCTCGAACTTCGCGGCGTGTCCAAATCCCACGGTGCCGGCCCGCGCCGCACCGAGATCCTGCACGATCTCGATCTCACAGTCGAAGAGGGCGAGTTCGTCGCCGTCGTGGGTTATTCGGGCTCGGGCAAGACGACGTTGATCAACCTCGTCGCCGGTCTCACCCGCCCGGACTACGGCGAGGTGCTCCTCGACGGTCGTCCCATCACCGGTCCCGGGCCCGATCGCGGCGTGATTTTCCAGAACTACTCGCTGCTCCCCTGGCTCACCGTCTCCGCCAACATCGCGCTCGCCGTCGACAGTTGTTTCCCCGACTGGTCTGCCGCGAAGCGCCGCGATCATGTCGCGCAGCACATCGAGATGGTCGGTCTCGGCCCGCACGCGCAGAAGCTGCCGCGCCAGCTCTCCGGCGGCCAACGCCAGCGCGTCGCCGTGGCCCGCGGGCTCGCGATGGACCCGCGTATCCTGCTTCTCGATGAACCGCTCGGCGCGCTCGATGCGCTCACCCGCGGCTCGCTCCAGGAGGAGATCGCCCGCATCTGGCAGGCCACCCGCAAGACCGTCCTGCTCATCACGAACGATGTGGACGAAGCCCTGCTGCTCGCCGACCGCGTGATCCCGCTCACCACCGGCCCCAGCGCCACCCTCGGCGATCCGGTGCCGGTGCCCCTCGCCCGACCCCGCGATCGCAACGCGCTCAACCACGATCCAGAATTCAAACACCTCCGCGCGCTCATCATGCGGCAGCTCCTCGCCTTCGGCGCCCGCCGCACGACGACCGTCTCCCGCAAGTTGATCCTCCCCGATCTGCTGCCCGAGGACCTCACGCGCGGCCGCCCGCTGCTCGCGCTCGGCGCCCGCCCGCACCGTCGCCACGAGGAGAAACGCGAGGAGATCACCTTTACCACCTGAGCCCCCGCAAACGTTCATCCGCCTCCTCCCCATGTCCTCGTTTCTCGAACTCTCCCAGCTCGCCAAAGCCTACGGTCCCGCCGTGATCGTCGAGGACTTCAACCTGAAGATCGAACGCGGCGAATTCGTCTCCATCATCGGCCACTCCGGTTGCGGCAAGTCCACCGTGCTCTCGATGGTCGCCGGGCTGACCGACATCACCTCCGGCGGCATCATCCTAGCGGGCCGCGAGGTCACCGAGGCCGGTCCCGACCGCGGCGTTGTTTTTCAAGCACCGTGCCTGCTGCCGTGGCTGACCGCGCTCGAGAACGTGATGCTCGGCGCCGATCAGGTCTACTACTCCGCGCCACGCCGCGAGCGCCGTGAGATCGCCGAGTACTACCTCACGCTCGTCGGCCTCGGCGAGGCGTTGCACAAACGCCCCGGCGAGCTCTCCCAAGGCATGCGCCAACGCGTCGGCCTCGCCCGCGCCTTCGCGCTCGCCCCGAAGCTGCTCCTGCTCGACGAGCCGTTCGGCATGCTCGATTCGCTCACCCGCGCCGAGCTGCAGGATGTGCTCCTCGACATCTGGCAACGCGACCGCACGACCGCGGTCATTATCACGCACGATGTCGACGAGGCGCTGTTCCTTTCCGACCGCGTCGTGTGCATGACCGACGGCCCGCGCGCCACGATCGGCAAGATCCTCCACGTGCCGTTTGCCCGCCCGCGCTCGCGCGCCGCGCTGCTCGAGGAGCCCGAGTACTACCGCCACCGCGAGCAGTTGATCGGCTTCCTCGAGGAACGCAGCCACCTGCGCCCTTCCGATCTGCGGCCCTACGAGCCGGCGCCACCGCCCGAAAATTCGCTGCGCCGCTTTCTGCGCAACCCGCGCAACCTCGCCGAGGTCTGAAACCGGGAGCCCCGGCCTCCAATCGGTCCGCCGCACGAAATCCTGTCCCGTCCGGGACAGGATTTCGTGTCTTCGCACCAGCGCCCTCCGCCGGTTGCACGATGAAAGACCCTCATCGTTTTCGCCGAAAACATTCACGCGGTTTCTGCTCCCCATTCCGCGCTCCGGCACCGCCGTTGCTGACGCTGTTGGAGTGACCGCCTCGCCGCCCATCTCCGCACCCTTCACCGCCGCCCAGAAGGAATATCTGCAGGGCTTCTTTGCCGGCGCCCTGCTCTCGGCACCGTTCGTGGGCCACACCGCCGCCGGTCTGCTCACCAGCGTCCCGGGCGCGGCCGCCACCGGAAATCTCGCCGCCGCTTCCATCGAAGCCGCCGATGAGGAGAACGTCTTCGGCACGCCGCTCTCCGAACTCTCCAAGCCCGAGCGCTGGAAGCGCGAACAGGACGGCCTTGATGTCTGGGACAAACTCGTCGCCCACGCCGCCACCGACAAGGCGCCCGACGACGCCGACAATTTCCGTTTCCGCTACTTCGGCCTCTTCCACGTCGCGCCGGCGCAGGACAGCTTCATGGTCCGCCTGCGCATTCCCGCCGGCGAGCTGACCTCGCATCAACTCCGCGGTCTCGCCGAGCTGGCCGCCGACCTCGGCAACGGCTTCGCCGACATCACCACGCGCGCCAACCTCCAGCTCCGCGAGTTCCGCCCCAAGCACATCCTCGAAGTCCTTTCGCGAATCCAGGATCTGGGTCTAAGTTCGAAGGGCTCCGGCGCCGACAACATCCGCAATCTCACCGCCACGCCCACCTCCGGCTTTGACCGCGACGAACTCGTCGACGTGCGCCCCTTCGCCAAGGCCCTCTCGCACTACATCCTCAACCACCGCGATCTCTTCGGCCTCCCGCGCAAGTTCAACATCGCCTTCGACTCCGGCGGCGCGATCTCCGCCGCCGCCGACACCAACGACATCGGTTTCTTCGCCGTCCGCGTCACCGAGAAGAGCCTCGCCGCCACCGGGACTCCATCGCTCCCGCACTCCCTCGTGCCCGGCATCTACTTCCGCGTGGAGCTCGGCGGCATCTCAGGCCACGGCGATTTCGCCCGCGACACCGGCCTGCTCCTCGCCTCCGACGAGCTCGTGCCCGTCGCCGCCGCGATGGTCCGCGTCTTCCGCGAGCACGGCGACCGGACCGACCGCAAGAAGGCGCGGTTGAAGTACCTCCTCGAAAAATGGGGTCTCGAGAAATTCATCGAGGAGACCGGGAAACGCCTCGCGTTCCCTCTCCGCCGTCTCCCGCGCGAAGCATGCGAACCACGATCTCCGGTTCTCAAGCACGGCCACCTCGGCGTCTACCGCCAACGCCAGCCCGGTCTCTGTTATGTCGGCGTCGGTGTACCGGTCGGCCGCCTCTCGGTCGCCCAGCTCCGCCGCCTCGCCGCCCTCGCCGACCAGTACGGCAAAGGCGAGGTGCGCCTCACCGTCTGGCAGAATCTGCTCATCCCGCACGTGTCCGAGGCGTACGTTTCCGCGGTCGAACGCGCGGTGCGGGCCATGGGCCTGTTCACCGAATCCAGCACGTCCGCCGGCTGCGTGATCGCGTGCACCGGCCGCAAGGGCTGCAAATACGCCGCCGCCGATACCAAGGGCCACGCCGTCGCGCTCGCGCGCCACCTCGCAAAGCACGGGCCGCACACCGAATTCCCGGTCAACATCCACCTCACCGGCTGCCCGAACTCCTGCGCCCAGCACTACTGCGGCGATATCGGCGCCGTCTCCACCAAGCTCGCCGACGGCCGCGAGGGCTACCACCTCGTCGTCGGCGGCGGCATGGGCGCCGAGCAAGGCCTCGCCCGCGCGCTTTTTCAGGGCGTCGCCGCCGAAGAGCTCAACACCGTGATCCCGCGGATCCTCGCCGTCTATCAGGCGAAACACGCGCCCGGCGAAACGTTCGTCCAATGGGCCCGCCGCCACTCGGTCAAAGAGCTCCAGGAGTTCTTCTCGTAACAACGCGAGAACACCACCCGCCGCGTCGTCGCCATATCTGCAATCCGCATTCCGCGATCCGCAATTTCGATGTCCACCGCCGCCGTCCCCTTCCTGCCCGACAACGCGCCGTTCACGCCCGAGCAGCGCGCCTGGCTCAACGGTTTCCTCGCCGGCATCTTCAGCCGCGCCGACTCCGCCGGCGCGCCTCGAGCGCAACCTCCCGCGCCGACGCCGTTGCTCATCGCCTACGGCTCCCAGACCGGCACCTGCGAGGGCCTCGCCAAAAGGGCCGCGAAAGAAGCGAAGAAACGCGGCTTCGCCCCGAACGTCCGCGACATGGCGGAGGTCACACTCTCCACGCTCGCGCAGACGCCCGCCGCGCTCCTCATCACCTCGACCTACGGAGACGGCGAACCACCGGACAACGCCAAGACGCTCCACGCCGCCCTCGCCTCCGCCGGCGCGCCGCGCCTCGAGAGTCTCTCGTTCAGCGTGCTCGCCGTCGGCGACCGCAGCTACGCGAAATTCTGCCAGTGCGGCAAAGACTTCGACGCTCGGCTCACCGCGCTCGGTGCGAAACCCGTCGCACCGCTCGTGGAATGCGAACTCGGCCACGCCGCCGTATTCGCGAAGTGGCTCGATGCCGCGCTGGCCGCGCTGCCCACCACCGAAGGATCCGCCCGATCCGCTGTGCTCGATCCGCCATCCGCGATGCCCGCAGAGGAACCCGAGCCGCTCTATTCCCGGGAGAACCCCTTCCCGGCTCCCGTGCTCGCCGTCCGCCGCCTCAGCGCCGTCGGCTCCGCCAAGGAGGTCAACCACATCGAGTTCTCCCTCGAAGGCTCCGGCCTCGCCTACGAGGCGGGCGATGCGCTCGGTGTCGCACCGCTCAACGATCCGGAACTCGTCGCCGATGTTCTGGCACACCTCGGCGCCACCGGTGACGAGCCTGTCTCGACGCCGGCCGGCGAGCGTCCGCTGCGCGTCGCACTCACCGAACACCTCGATCTCGGCAAGCCGGCGGCCGAACTGCTCGCCGCACTCAAGCTCGATGCCGCCGCCGCACCGCACCAGGTGCTCGACGCCCTCGCCGCCGCGCGCAACGGCAAACCCGCTCCGGCCGCCTTCGCCGCCACCCTGCGCCCGCTCCAACACCGCCTCTACTCGATCTCATCGTCTCCGAAAGCTCATGCTGGCCAGGTGCACCTCACGGTCGGCGCCGTGCGCTACGAAACCGGCGGCCGGACCCGGAAAGGCGTCGCCTCCACGTTTCTCGCCGAGCGCGCCCTCGCCGCCGACACGGTTCGCATCTACGTCCATTCGAACAAGGGATTCCGTCCTCCGGCGGATGGAGCCGTTCCGGCGATCATGGTCGGCCCCGGCACCGGCATCGCGCCCTTCCGCGCGTTTCTCCACGAGCGCCGCGCCACCGGAGCGCAAGGCCGCAACTGGCTCCTTTTCGGCGACCAGCGGGAGGCGACCGATTTTCTCTATCGCGACGAACTGCTCGCCCTGCGCGACGATGGCTTCCTGACCCGTCTCGACCTCGCGTGGTCGCGCGACCAGACCGCGAAGATCTACGTGCAGAACCGCATGCTCGAGAATGCGGCCTCACTCTGGAGCTGGCTCGAGGCCGGTGCCCATTTCTACGTTTGCGGGGATGCGAGCCGGATGGCGAAAGACGTCCACGCCGCGTTGCTCCAGGTCGTCGAGACTGCGGGCGGTATGACCCCCGAAGCCGCAGATCAGTACGTCGCCGCGCTCGTCGCCGCGAAACGTTATCAACGCGATGTCTACTGACGGCACAGTCCGCGCGCCCACCGACACCGAGCTCAATCGGCTTCTCGCCGAGCTGCTCGGCGTGCAGCAGCACCTCGCCACTCCCGTCACTCGTGCCAGCGCCGCCTACGACGCCCGTGTCCGCCGATCAGTCCCCGATAATCTACAAGACTCCTTCCACCGCGACCTCCTCCCGTTCACCGCGCCAGGTCCCGGCGAACAATACGCGTTCGAGGTCGACCTCGATGCGTGCTCTGGCTGCAAGGCCTGCGTTGCCGCCTGCCACTCGCTCAACGGACTCGACGACACCGAATCGTGGCGCGATGTCGGACTGCTCATCTCCACCTCGGGCGCGCCCTGGCAGCAGACCGTGACCACCGCGTGTCACCATTGTGCGGAGCCGGGCTGCCTCGAAGGCTGCCCCGTCGCCGCCTACGAGAAAGATCCGCTCACCGGCATCGTGCGCCACCTCGACGACCAGTGCATCGGCTGCAGCTACTGCATCCTGAAGTGCCCGTACGATGTCCCGAAGTTCAACGCCCGACTCGGCATCGTCCGCAAATGCGACATGTGCCACCAACGTCTCGCCGTCGGCGAAGCGCCGGCGTGCGCCCAAGCGTGCCCGACCCAAGCGATTCGGATCGTCACCGCTTCTTTTAGACACGCCGAATCGGCCGTTCCTTCCGACGCCGCCGAGGCGCCCGACACGGTGGAAGACTCCAAGAAGGTGGGAAGTTCCGACGTCGTGCGGCGGGTCCCGGTCGGCTTCGGCAGGTCAACTTCACGCCCGCCCTTCGCACCTCCGATCGCGCAAATTCCCCCTTCCCCACCTGCCAACTCCGCCGCCGCCTCGGGTTCTTCGTCCGCCCATGACTGCGGCTGCGACCATGGCGGCTGCGGTTGCAAGCAATCACCCAGCCTCCGCGCCTCAGCCGGTGGAGCCGGCGAACCGAAGAGTCATCGGCAGGAGAAATCGCCCTCCCGCCCTCCTCCGCGCGCTGGGACGGGCTTTACGCCCGCCATCCGTCCCTCCTCCGCGGCGTCCCCGGTCCGTCCGCCCCGCCCCGATCGTATTCGCCACTCCGATCTCACCCACTTCCTTCCCGCCGCGCCGGATCCCTCCTACACGAAACCCACCACACACTACGTATCCGCCCGCGGCCTTCCGCCTCACGTGCGAGCCGCCGATGCCGGCGCGCTCCACGTACAACCCGCGCATTGGCCGCTCGTCGTGATGCTGGTGCTCACGCAACTCGCCGTCGGCCTCGCCTCCACCGCCCCGCTTCTCCCGCTGCCCGCACCTTCGGCCGCGCCCCTCGCCGACATCCCTGGCGCCCCAGCAGCCGCACCGCATCTCATCCGCGCCGCCCTCGATGCCGTCAACCATTGGTTGACATCAACCGGCACGCTGTCGCTCCCGGAACTTCTAACGTATTATGTTACAGTGCCTCGGGACCACGCGGAGCAACTCTGCGCGCTGGCGCTGCTCTTCGCGGGGCTTGGCGCGAGCGTCCTCCATCTCGGGCGGCCGCTCCGGGCGTGGCGTTTCTTCCTCGGTCTGCGCACCTCGTGGCTGAGCCGCGAAATCCTCGCCTTCAATCTGCTCGTTCCGCTCGCCTGCGCGACACTGCTCTGGCCGGCGTCGCTCCCGCTGCGCCTGGCGGTCGCGTCCGCCTCCGCCGGCGCGGTGTTCAGCTCCGCGATGATCTACATCGACACGCGCAGGCGCTTCTGGCGCGCGCCATCGACCGCGCTGCGCCTCTTCGGCAACGCAATCGTCGCGGCGCTGGCGCTGGCGCTCCCCGCCGCCGCCGCACTCGCGCTCGGGATCAAGCTGCTCGCCGAAGCGGCGCAAACCCGCGGCTCCGGCCTCACCGCCCGCCTGCAACGCGGTCCGCTCCGCACCACGCTGCTCGTCCGTTTCGTGCTCGGTGTCGCGGCCGTCGCAACGTTTCTCGCCGCGCCCGGTTGGGGCGCCTTCGCGTTGTTCGCCGCCGGCGAACTCGCCGAGCGCATCCTGTTCTTCCGCTCGGTCGACGCTCCGAAGATGCCCGGCAACCCGGCTTCCGCATGAACGCACTCTTCGAAAATTTGCTTCACGCCCGCACCGGCAAGATGACCCGCGAACTCGCACACACCCCGAGCGAGTTTGGAAATCTCCCCGTGCGTCTTGCGCCGACCACCACCGCGCGATCGATCTGCGGCTACTGCAGCACCGGCTGCTCGCTCGAGATCCACCTCGATGCCCATGGACAGGCGCGCAACCTCACACCTGACAAGGCGTATCCCGTGAATCTTGGCATGGCCTGCCCGAAAGGTTGGGAGGCGCTCACGCCACTCGCCGCGCCCGACCGCGCCACCACACCGCTGCTGCGCAATCGCGCCACCGGCAGACTCGAACCGGTCGACTGGCCGACCGCGCTGCGCGCCTTCGTCGACAACTTTCAGGGTGTGCAGCAGCGCCACGGCCGCGCGGCGCTCTCAGTCCTGAGCACCGGCCAAATCCCGATGGAAGAGATGGCGTTCCTCGGCTCGCTCGCGAAGTTCGGCATGGGCGTGGCCCACCTCGACTCGAACACCCGACAGTGCATGGCCACGGCACACGTGGCGTACCGACAGTCGTTCGGGTTCGACGCGCCGCCGTTCACCTACGCCGACTTCGAAGAGAGTGACGTGCTGGTTTTCGTCGGCGCGAATCCCTGCATCGCGCACCCGATTCTCTGGCAGCGGGTGAAACGCAACCGCCGCAACCCGCGCATCGTTGTCCTCGATCCGCGTTGCACCGAAACTGCGACGCAGGCGGCGCTCCACCTCGCCCCGTACCCGAAAAGCGATCTCACACTGCTCTACGGCCTCGCCCGCGAGCTGATCCACCGCGGCAAGGTCGACCGCGTCTTCGTCGAAGCCCACACGCGCGGTTTCGCCGAATTCGCCGCGTTCGTCGAGGCGTTCACACCCGAGCGCGTCGCCCGCGAGTCGGGCATCGCCACAGCCGACCTCCGCGCACTCGCCGACATCGTGGCCGCCGGCGAGCGCGTCTCGTACTGGTGGACGATGGGAGTGAACCAGAGCCATCAGTCGACGCGCACGGCACAGGCGTTGATCAACCTCGCGTTGATGACCGGCCAGATCGGCCGTCCCGGCACCGGCGCCAACTCCATCACCGGCCAATGCAACGCGATGGGTTCGCGCCTCTTCGGCAACGCCACTGCGCTGCTCGCCGGCCGCGATTTCGCCGATCCCGACCACCGCGCCCAAGTCGCCGAGGTGCTCGGCATCGATCCGTCCCTCATTCCGACCGAGAAGAGCCTCGCCTACGACCAGATCCTCGAGGCGGTCGATCACGGCGAGATCCGCGGCCTCTGGATCATCGCCACGAATACAGCCCACTCCTGGGTGAACCACCGCCATTTCGCCGAGCTCCGCCACAAGCTGGAGTTTCTCGTCGTGCAGGACATGTACGCCACGACCGAGACCGCCCAACTCGCCGACCTCGTGCTGCCCGCCGCCGGCTGGGGCGAGAAGGAGGGCGTGTTCATCAACAGCGAGCGCCGCCTCGGCGTGATCCGCCGCGTCTCGCGAGCGCCGGGGCTGGCGCTGAGCGACTTCGCGGTCTTCCAGCTCATCGCCCAAGCCTGGGGCTGCGGCGAACTCTTCTCGAAATGGACCTCGCCCGCCGCCGCCTTCGCGTTGCTCCGCGAACTCTCACGCGGCCAGCCGTGCGACTTCACCGGCATCCGCGACTACGATCACATCGAGGCCGCCGGCGGCATCCAGTGGCCCTACACCGCCGCGGATGCGGCGGAGGAATTGCGGAATGCAGAATGCGGAATGCGGATAGTTACGGAGCCAAACACCCGCCCAACCTTTCCGCACGATCCGGCAGCGTGCACTTCGGATTCGCCGCCCGCCTCCGCCGCCCAATCCGAATTCCGCAATCCGCAATCCGCATTCTCCGAGCGGCGCCTCTTCGCCGACGGCCGGTTCTTCGCGCCCGACGAACGCGCCGTCTTCCTCTTCGACGAACCGCGGCCGCTGCCCGAGCCGCCGGAACCCGAGTACCCGCTCCTCCTGAACACCGGCCGCGGCTCCTCCGCGCAATGGCACACCGGGTCGCGCACCGACAAGAGCGCCGTCCTCCGCAAGCTCGCCGCGCGTGCCCAAGCGCTCGAGCTCAACCCCGCCGACGCCGCCCGCCACGGCATCGTGTCGGGCCAGCGGGTGCGCGTCTCGTCCCGGCGCGGCGACGCCGAAGCCGTAGCGTTCGTCACGCCCACCGTCGCGCCCGGGCAGATCTTCATGGCGATGCACGGCGCCGCGGTGAACCGGCTCACTTTGCCCAACTTCGACCCGCACTCACGCCAACCGGGCTACAAAGCCTGCGCTGTGCGCATCGCGCCGCTCTGACCGCCCGCCGGACTCGACGCCACCGGCCCGTTTCCCCCGGTGCGGCGCGACCGAAGTGCCCGGTCCGGGCACAAAAAAACCCTCCGGCAAAGGGAGGGCGTATCTAGATGGTGGACAATACAGGACTCGAACCTGTGACCCCTTCCATGTCAAGGAAGTGCTCTAACCAACTGAGCTAATTGTCCGGCCAAAACTGAGGGGCCGAGGACATGAACCCGCCCCCGCCTCCGCAAGCATTTTTTGCGCAAATTTCCGCGGGAGCTCAGGCATCGGCTCCGCTCTGGAGACGCGCGAAAACCATCTTGCCACCGGCCGAGGGCAACACGCTGACGACCTCCACTGTCGCCTTCTTGCCGATCGAAGCGCGGGCGTCGGCCACGACGACCATCGAGCCGTCCTCGAGATAACCGACCGCCTGCCCCTCCTCGCGTCCGACTTTCACGAGATCGACTTCGATCACCTCGCCGAGCGTGAGCTCGGGACGCACGGCCTTGGCGAGCGCATGGAGATTCAGCCACTGCACGCCGTGAAACTCCGCCATGCGGGCGAGGTTGTAGTCGGTCGTGAGCAGTTTCGCCTTCATCGATTGCGCGAGGAAGACGAGCTTCGACTCGAGTTCCTGGCGGTTGGCGACCTCGCTCTCGTGAATGCGCAGGTCGAGATTCTTGATCTGGCGGAGGGCGTTGAGGGTATCGAGGCCGCGGCGGCCACGGGCCTTGCGCGCCGGGTCCGGCGAGTCGGCGATGCGTTGGAGGTCGTTGAGCACGAACCGCGGGATGATCAGCGCGGCACTGATGAAATGCGTGTCGCAGATCTTCGCGATGCGGCCGTCGATTAGCGCGCTGGAATCGACGATCACCAGCGGCACATCGACCTCGTGCGGCACAAAGCGCACGTAGGGAATGACAAAGTTGAACTCGTCTTTGCCGCGCAACGCGATCACCGCGCCGAGGTACATGCAGACGATGAAGAGGATCAGCCGCGCGGTGTAGAGCGTCGCCGGTTCGCCCCAGACGAACAGCGGCGACGAGCCAATCAGCCACGAGACCAGTGCGCCGATGGCCAAGCCGAACGTCATCGCCGAAAGCCCGCGCAACGAGAACCCGCGCAACTGCACATCGACGAGCACCACCAGCGAGCCACCGAGCACTCCGATCAGCAGCGCGAGCCACCACCAGTGATTCCATTCCTTCACCGCCGCAGCGGCGACCAAGCTGCCGGCCGCGCAGAGCAGCACGAAGAAGATGCGGATGATGAGAATGGCGCGGTTTTGTCCCATGGACGGCGGCGGAAATCAGCGGAGGATCCAGAAGAGCACGAACGGCAGGAGGATCCCCACCGCCATGCAGAGATAGAGGATGCGCACCGTGCGTCGGGCGTCGGCTCGTTCGTCCGGCGGCGTTTCCATGGGCGCGACTAAGGAGATCGGCCCGGCAATGGCAACACCGTCGCCACAGCGCCGGGTGTTTTCCCGGGCGCGGCGCTCGGGCCGGGACGCGAGCTGCGTCCGCGGCAGTGGGTCACGGCCGAGCGCGCCCCCGCTCCCCCAAACCACATCCCGGCTGGGGAGCGGGCGGCGAGTATCGGGTGGGGAACCCGCTACTTCAGGTTTTCCTCAAAAAAGGCCGTGATTCGGTCGAAGGGAATCACGTCCACGCGGTCATAGAGATCGACGTGATTCGCGCCGGGAATGATCAACAGTTCCTTCGGTTGCGCGGCGGCGGCGTAGGCGGTCTCGCTGAAATAGCGCGAATGAGCTTTTTCGCCGTGGATGACAAGAATCGGGCGCGGGGCAATCTCCGCGATGTAGGTCAGGAGCGGCAGGTTCATGAACGACAGCGGAGTGGTGACCGACCAGGCGCCGTTCGAATTTATCGCGCGCGGATGAAATCCACGCGGCGTCTTGTAGTAGTCGTGATAGTCGACGAGGAACTGCGGCTCGCCCCCCTTCAGTTCATTCATGCCGGGACCGTAGGCCGGGCTGCCCTTTTCCGCATCCGCCCAACGCTGCTGGCTCAGCTTCTCGAGCGTTTCGGTGCGCTGTTCGGGGGTCACGCAGTCGTTGTAGTCCTTGGACATCACGCGGCTCATGTCATACATGGTGCTGCTGACGACTGCCCTGATGCGCTTGTCCACCGCCGTCGCGTTCAGGGCTATGCCGCCCCACCCGCAGATGCCGACGATGCCGATGCGATTCCTGTCCACGTTCGGCCGCGTGCCCAGGAAATCCACGGCCGCGCTGAAGTCCTCGGTGTTGAGGTCGGGCGAGGCGATGTTGCGCGGCTCGCCGCCGCTCTCGCCCGTGTAGGACGGATCGAAGGCGAGCGTCACGAAACCGTGCGCGGCCAACGTGTTCGCGTAGAGGCCGGAGGCTTGCTCTTTGACCGCGCCGAACGGTCCGCCGACGGCCAATGCCGGCAGCTTTTCGGCGCTTCGGTTTTTCGGTACGTAGAGGTCGCCCGTCAAGCGGACGCCGTAGCGGTTAACGAAGGAAACCTTCTGCCGCGTGACCTGGTCGCTCAGCGCGAACGTATAGTGATCGGACGCGCTGGAGGCGTTCATGGCGGCGGAGGCGGTGGAGCTGGCGTTTTGGGCGAGCGCCAGGCTGGCGGCGAAGGCAAAGCCCGCGGCCAGTGAAGCGATGAGTTTCGGGAGGTGCATAGTTGCGCCGCGACGATAGGCGAAACCATCGGCCCCTGCGCCCGGCCCGTTGCTGCGGCTTTAGCCTCGTTGCTCGAAATCGGTCCACACGAGCGATGGGCGAAACGACGGCTGCCGCTCGCACCGCAGCATCACGGCTGCCGGCGATACTCGCTCGGCGTCAACCGTGTCTCGCGCCGAAAGACCTGCGCGAAATGGCTGGCGCTCGAGAAACAAACATCGAGCGCGATCGCGATCACGCTCTCGTTGGTCTCGCGCAGACGGCGCCGCGCTTCGTTCATGCGGGCGGTCAGCTGAAACTTGGCGGGCGAAACACCCGTGGCCTGTTTGAACAGGCGATGGAAATGAAACTTGCTGAGCCCGGCCTTGAGCGCGAGCCGTTCCAAGTCGAACTCCTCGTCGAGGTGCGTCTCGATCCAGTCGGTCACCTGCTTGAGTTTGAAGCCGGGCAGCGCCGCGTTCTCGTTCAAGGGTCGTCTCGGGATTTCCGCGTAGTGACGGGCAAGGTGCATCGCGATCAACTGCGCCAGCCCCTGCACGCGCAACGCGCTTGCGCGGCGCGCCAGCAATTCCTGCCGCACGCCCTCCATCAACCAGCTCAGGTCGGGATCGGTGAACGCCGAGAGGTCCCGCAGCCTCACCTGCGATGCCTTGGCGCCGAACACTTCCTCCATCGCGCGACTAAGCAGCGGCAACTCGACGAACGTCATCATCGAGAGGAACGGCTCGGGCGTGAGCGCCTTCCAGCGGCATTCATAGGGACCGCCGCCGGTCGTGAGAAAGAACGAGCCCTTCCTGATCCGATGCGTGATCCACGGGCCGTTGCCTTCGCGTTCCTGAAACTCCGCTTCGCCCGAAAAAGTCCACGCGAGGTAGGCCTCGCTCACGCCCGGCATCTTCAGCGCGTCGGTTTCGCGCAACGGCTCGGTAATCCACGCCTTCAGATCGCGCCAAGCCCTGCCGCGACCGGGCCGCAGGCATTTCGACTTGGTGTACGGCAGGTAGGATTCCGCGGAAGTCTTGTCCGGAATCGGCATCGGGCTTTCGGGAGCAAAGACTGGGTTCGGTCTGGAAACGCAAGCAGCGCGGCGGAGCAATGCGCTCCGCTGCGCGCGCGCCGTCACCACGGCTGGCTTGTCGGGCCGACGGTGAACTCGTTGACAGTGGTGTCGTCGGGCTGGTCGATCGCGAAGGCAACAACATTGGCGATGCGGTCCGGTGAGATGCCGTGGCGCGCATACAGCTGCCCCATGCCTTCGGCCATGCCCTTGTGGCTGATCGTGCCCAACAACTCGGTGGTGATCGCGGCCGGGTAGATCGTTGCCGTGCGGATACCCGTTTCCTCGGCGGCGGATTCCATCCGGAGGATCTCCATGAAATCGCGCACGAACCACTTCGTCCCACCGTACACGGCGCAACCGGGATAGGCCTTCAGACCGGCCACCGAGGAAGTCGCGACGACATGGCCGGACTTCTGCGCGACAAACGTCGGCAACACCGCAGCGACGCCGTTGAGCACGCCCTTGATGTTCACGTCGACCATCTGGTGCCAATCGTCCGTCTTCATGGCCGAGAGCGGGGAGTTCGGCATGATGCCTGCGTTCAGGAAAATCACGTCCACGCGACCGTAGGTCTTCTTCGCGAGCGCGACAATGGCGTCGTTCCCGGATTGCTTGGTGACGTCCAACTCTTGGAAAACCGCCTGACCGCCCTCCCGCGCGATCTCGGCGACGATCTGGTTGAGTTCGTCGGTGCGCCGCGCGCCGAGGACGAGTTTGGCTCCCTTGGCGGCGAGGAGCTTGGCGGTGGCTTCGCCGATGCCGGACGAAGCGCCGGTGATAATCACGACTTTGTCTTTGATCATGGTGGTTTGAGTTCTGTGGTCGCGACTATGCCGCCAAACCGGCCTCGGGTCTCGCGAACGGTTGCTCGGGCTGTCGCGCCGTTGCGGTTTTGTCGCCGCCGGCTCACATAAAAAAAGCCGCCCGGTGCCGGGCGGCTTCGAAAAACGGATCTTGGCGGCGGACGCTCAGACTTCCGAGTTCGCCTTCATCCAAGCGATGATCTCGTCGACTTGGCCGAAGCAGAGCGCCGTGTAGGTGTCCGCCGCGCCGTAGTATAGGGCAATGCGGCCGGTCGGTGCGTCGGTGAGCACAGAGACCGGGAAACAGACGTTCGGCACGAAGCCCGTGGTCTCGTACGGCACCTCGGGCGTGAGCAAATAATCGCGACCGCGATAGAGCACCTTCTCGGGGTTGTTGAGGTCGAGCAGCGCGGCGCCGATCGAATAGACGAAGCCGTTGCAGGTGCCGGAAACGCCGTGATAGAAAAGCAGCCAGCCTTCCTTGGTCTCGATCGGAATCGGGCCGGCGCCGATCTTCGTCCCCTGCCACCAGCCGGAGCCGCCGCGGCGCATCACCATGCGGTGCTTGCCCCAGTAGGTGAGGTCCTTCGAGTGGCTGAGGATGATGTCGCCGAAGGGCGTGTGCGCGCTGTCGGAGGGGCGGCTAAGGAGGACGTACTCGCCGTTGATCGTGCGCGGGAAGAGCACGCCGTTGCGGTTGAACGGCATGAGCGGGTTCTCCATCCGGATGAAGGTCTTGAAGTCCTTCGTGCGGCCGAGACCGATGGAAGCGCCGGGGAAATCGTCGCACCAAGTGATGTAGTACCAGCCATCGATGAGCACCACGCGCGGGTCGTAGGCGTAGCTCGGGGTGGCGGGTTTGCCGTTCTCGTCGACCCACTCGATCTTCTTGTCGTCGATTTCGAACGTGATGCCGTCCTTCGAACGCCCGGCGTGCAGCGCGGCGCGGCCGTGGCGTTCATCGGCGCGGAACACGCCGGCGAAACCGCCCTCGAAGGGCACCGGCGCGCTGTTGTAGATGCGCGCGGTGTTCGGCGTGGGATTCCAGCCGATCAACGGGTTCTTGCTGGAGCGCCAGAGGGCGTGGACGTAACCCTTCGGCTTCTCTTCCCAAGGGATGTTCGGCAGCGCGCTGCCAAGGATCGTGTTGCTCATGTGGTTCTGTGATGACGCGGGGGACGGAGTGGAAAATGCGGAACGTAGGCGCGTCGTTTCTACCACTGCCAGAACGAATCCGCGCCACGGTCGCGGAATGCATCGAATCGGCAATTTGCCTCAGCCGCAGGCTCCGGCCAGCCGGTGTGGAAGAGCACTACACCGTGGCCAAAGCAGGCGGTCTCCGCTCCGGCTGCGGCACGGAATCGCGCGCACCCGGGCTTGCTGCCGTGCGTCCGCCCAGCAGGCGCTCGAGCTGGTCGACTGCCTCAGCCATCGCGCGGGCCTGCTCCTCGAGATCGTGTGAGATGCGCACCGTCTGCTCGACCTGGCCGGTGTTGGCGCCGATCACCCGTTCCATTGCAGCCGAGGCTTCGCCGAGCTGGCCGATCCCCTGGATCTGCTGCTCGGAGGCCGCCGCGATGCGCGCGACGAGTTGATCGACTTGGCGCGCCCGCTCGACGATGCCCTGCAAACTCGCCGCCACGGCCTGGCCGGCCGCCGTGCCCAACCGCGTGTTTTCGCCCGCGCGCTCGAGGCGGCCCGCGGTCTCGCGGGCGGCCACCGCGCTGCGTTGCGCGAGGTTGCGCACCTCTTCGGCCACCACCGCGAAGCCCGCCCCGGCTTCTCCTGCGCGCGCCGCCTCGACCGCGGCGTTCAACGCCAGGATGTTCGTCTGAAACGCGATCTCCTCGATCGTCTTGATGATCGAGCCCACGTCGCGCGACGACTCGTCGATCGCGGTCATCGCTCCGCGCAACCGTTCGATCTCGCCGGCGCCCTGCTCGGCGGCAGCACGCGTGGCTGCGGCGGCGTTCTTCGCCTCGGCCGCGCCGGCGGAATTTTCGCGGGTCATCTTGGAAAGGGATCCGAGCGCTTCGGTCGTCTCAGCCAACGCTCCACCCTGCTGGGTGTTGCCGCCGGCGAGCGCGTCGCCCGCTTGTGCGACGGTGTGCGCGGAAGCGTACGTCTGCTCCACGCCGCCGTGGATCCGCGCCACGGCTTCCCGCAACGTGCGGGTGAGGCCGCTCGTCATGAAGACCGCCAAACCGATGCTCGCTACGGCTACCACCGCGAGGGCCCAGCTGCCGTACTGCACGAAGGCCACCTGACGGGCGATCGAGGCGCCGCGCGCCGCGGCCTCCCGCTCCTCGGCCTCGCTCGAGGCGCGCATCGCGGCGGCGAACTCGTTGAGCGCCGGCTTCACCTTCTTGATGTACGTCTCGCTCGCGCCGTAGGCGTCCGCCCCCTTCAACTGCTCGAGGCCGGGCCTAAGTTGCGCGCGCACGGATTCGAGCGCGGTCGCCAACGCACGCGTGGCTTCGGGCTCCGCCCCTTCAGCGCCGCGCTCGCCCAAAACGCCCAGCCCGCGCTCGAGTTCGCCGAGCACGGCCAGCGTCTCCTCGCCCATCATTTGGAGCACGATGCTCCGGTTGTAGAGCGTCTCGACTTCCGCCAACCGCGCCGCGAGCACCGCCCGCGACTGGAGATCGGCCACGTGCCGCCGCGCGAGCGCGAAGTTCGTCTCCTGGGCGGTGGCCACATACCGCGCGACCACCAACAGGAGCACGATGATGATGGCGTTTACCGCCACCACAAACGTCAGCTTGCCGCGCACGGACATCGGAGAACGTCACTTCGCCGCGTCCTTGCGCTGGTACTTGCCCGCGCAAACCACGTAGATCTTGCCATCGCTGCCCTCCGCTTTGGCGAAGTAGGTCGTCTTCGGATGGATGCCGGTCTCGCCCGGTTTCTGGTAGAGGTAGTCGACCCAGCCGGTCTCGCCCTGGAGGGCGCGCTCCACGATCTCGTCGCGGAACTTTTTTCCCTTCACATCCGGCTTCCCTTTCACGCTCTTGCCGACGAGGTCGGCGCGCGGGTGCGCCACCATGACCACATCGGGATCGTAGATGAAAACGTAGAGCGTCGGATTCGCGGCATCCTTGTAGGGCGCGGCGCCCTCGTTGATGCGGGCGATCGTGCCCGGCGCGTCCTTCGCGACAGCGGCACAGGTCGTCGCCACCAGCGCAGTCACCTGCTCCTCGGTTATCGAGCGTTCCTGCTCCTCGGTGGAAGCGGCGCTTTGGGCTTTGACCAACGCGACGGCGCAGAGGGCCGCCGCGGCAAAAAGCAAGGATCGTACGTTCATGGTTTTAGCTGCGGATGAGGAGATCCGGTCCGGCGCTTAACGCCGGACGGCGGAACCGGGATGGTATCCGCGTGCCCACCAATCGGCCGCAACTGCGGCTGCTTGAGCGCGACGCAGTGCTCGTGGCTATCCGTTCAGACTGGCACCGCGAGACCGAGCGCCCGGGTCATCGTACCGAAGAGCGTGTTGTTCTGGATGATCCCACCGATGGCTTCGCTGCCGGGACCGAAGGCCGCCAACTCAGTGAAGTCGGTCGTGTGCTGCGTGCCCGTCCAGCCGACCGAGGTGTAGTTGGCGAGGATCTGGGCGTAGGCGACGAGCGGCACATTGCGCACGCGGTAGCCTTCGCGGTGTTCCTTGCGGAGGGCCTGGCGCAGCATCTCGATTTCTTCGGGCTCGAGATCCAGCGAGGTGGCCGCATGCACCCGGTCGCGCACTTGGGCCGCCGTACTTTCGGGGCCGAGGTTGGCCAGCGTCCACACGTTGGTTTGGCGGAAACGCGCCACGCGGTCGAAGCAGTCCTGCGTCTCCCCGTAGCTGCCGGTGCGGCTGGTGAAGCTGCCGCCCGCCCCGTTGAGCCCGGGGTTCGCGTTGCCGTGGTCGCTGGTAAGGAGGACGAGCGTGTCGTCGCGGCCCGCGGCAAACTCGAGCGCCACGCCGACCGCCTCGTCGAACGCCAGCTGGTCGTTGAGCAAACCGCCGATGTCGTTGACGTGCGCCGCATGGTCGACTCGTGCTCCCTCGATCTGCAGCACGAAGCCGCGCTCGTGCCGCCCGAGCCGTGACAACGCCACCCGCGCCATTTCGGCCAATGTCGGCACTTTCGCCACCAGCACCGGGTCGGCCCTGTGGTCGAGGCTGAAGGGCAGATGCTCGTCGGCAAACGTGCCCAGCAGTCTCCCACCGGGAGCGACAGCCCGGAGCGCCGCCGTATCGCGCACCACGGAGTACCCCCCGCGGGCGTAGGCGGCAAAGAGGTCGCGGCCGTCAGCTCGCCTCGCCGCAGAGAAGAACTTCGCCCCGCCGCCGAGCAGCACATCGACACCGACTTCCAAATACTGCGCCGCGACGATCTCCTCGTCCGCCCGCGCCTCGACCTGCGCGGCGAAGCCGGCGGGCGTGGCATGGGTGATCGTGGCGGTCGTGACCAGGCCGGTCCCCTTTCGTGCCTCCTTCGCGAGCCGGAGGATCGGCGTCCGCGCCCGGCCGTCGGGAGTGAAGTTGATCGCCCCGTTGTTCACCTTGTGGCCGCAGCCCCAAGCCGAGGAGGCCGCCGCGGAATCCGTCACCGGCGAACTGGCCGAACACGTGTCCATGAGCGCCCGCCGCAGGTCGCGGCGTCCGTAGAGGCCCAGCCAGCGGGTGCCGCGACCCTCCTGCCGTCTCAGGTGGCGCTCGGCCATCGTCAACGTGCCCAGGCTCATGCCGTCGCTGACGAGAAAGATGACGTTGCGCGCGCGGCCCGGTTCGCGCGTTCCGGTCGCCACCGGCGATTGCGCTCGCGCGGAGGAATCGAGCAGCAAGGCGCCGCCGACCAAGCTTGTGCGCAGGAAACTGCGACGAGAGAGGGAGGACATGGAGCGGAAACGCGTCAGGGCCTCGTGACGTGCAGTCGCACGAAGAGACGCTCGGAACCAGACGGAAAGACGTACGCGAGCGACTCCGTCGCGGCTGTCTCCGACTCGACCGCGGCCGGGACCGAGGTCGGGGCCCAGTTCACAAGGTCGGTCGACTCCTCGACCTGCCCCGCCACACCGGAGGCGATCTTCGCGTGCGTGAAGCGAAAGACGGGGTGGCCGCCTTCGAGACTCAACGTCGGCCGGCCAACTGCGTCGCCCGCCGTCGGCGCGAGACCGAGGAAGAACTCGACCAGATTCGGCAGACCGTCGCCGTCGGGATCGGCGGTGTCGGCCGCGGCGTCGCCGGTGAGCGCAAATGCATCGCACCAACTCCCGTAGGTGCGCACGACCTGCAGAACTGCGGGGGCGGAGGCGGCGCTCCCGGCCTCATTCGAGACCACGACCGCGTAGCGGCCGGCATCGCCGGGCTGCACCTCCGCAATCTCGAGGGTGGCCGCGTCGCCGCCGCTCGCGAGGGCCACTCCATCCTTGGCCCATTGATACTCGAGCGGCTCCGAGCCGGAGGCGACCACACTCAGCACCACCGCTCTGCCGAGCTCGGCGCTTCGATCGGCGGGAGCCGAGGTGATCACCGGCGCCGTCACGCTACCAAGGACAACGGTGAGGTCGTCGATGCGCCAGTTCGCTACCCCGGCCTGGGCGGTGCCCGTGCCGTTGAAGCCGTAGATCCGCACCTCGATCGGCGCGCCGGTGGGCGCGGAAACGCTGGTCACGGTCGGCGTATGCCAGAGCCATTTGCTGTTGTTGGCGAAGGTGCCGGAAGCGATCGGCGAGATGAAGCCGTCGGCGCTGGTGTAGACGGCATAGGCCTGCGGGCCGGTGCTGGTGCTGCGGTTGCCGAAGGAGATCCCCTGCACCGACAGTTTCGTGCGGGCGGCCGGGGTGAGCGTGAAGGTGAAGAACGTCGAGCCGCCCGCCGCCGTGTTCAGCGCACCGGTCTTCGCGGCGGCTCCGGCGTTGTTGGATCCGGAGGCGCCGGGATACGTGCCGTTGCCGGCCGGGGTGCCCAGCGAGTGGGAGGTCGTGTTGATCAGGTCGGTTGTGCCGTTGTTGTTGCCCTGCGCCAGCGCACCGCCTCCTAGATCGGACGGCATCCCGGCAGGCAGGTCCTGCTCGTCGGTGGTCGACGTGCCGAAGGTCCACCGCAGGGTGCTCGTCGGCGGGACCACGCTCACGGAGACCGTCGCCGGCTCGCTGGTGGCGCGGCCGATTGAGCCGTCCGGCAGGAGGTTGGTGACAACGACATCGTAGTCGCCCCGGTCTGCGAGGCCGACCGCCGCGAAATTGAGCGTGGGGGTGGTGACGCCGGAGAGGAGGCCGCCGTCAATGAGGGCGACGCCGTTCTTGCGCCACTGGTATGCCAGAGGTCCGGTTCCCTTGGCCGTGACGGACAGCGCGACCGCGGCGCCGGCGAACACCGATTGGCCCGACGGATCGGAGACGATGGTCGGCGCGGCCGGGACGACCGTCAACGTGGCCGTGGTGCTGAGGTACTCGCCCTCGGCGTTGGTGATATGGACAGCGTAGTCGCCCGCCGTCACCGACTGGACACCAGGCAGGTGGAGCGAGGGAGAGAGGGACGAGCCGAGCGATTCGTCGCCGTGGAACCACTCGTAGGTCATCGGCAGCGTGCCCGCCGCGACGACGGAGAACGTGACATCGTCGCCCGCCGCGGCAGTGCGACTGACAGGACCACTCACGACGACCGGAGGACCGCCCACGGAGAGCGTGGCCGCCCCGCTGGTCGTCGCGCCGACGGTGTTGTTCACAACAGCGGTGTATTCACCGACATCGGCCAACGAGACCGGAGCGATTGTCAGGCTAGCGGCAACCGCCCCGTCGATGGCGATCGAGTCCTTCCGCCACTGGTAGGCAAGCGGGGCGTTGCCGGTGGCAACCACGGAGAAGGTGACACTGCCGCCGAGTGTCGTCGTCCCGTCGGTCGGCTGGGTGGTGATCACGGGCGCGCCGGTGAGGACCTGGCCGTCGACCTTGGCCTTGAGTGTGGCGGCGAGTCCGGCCGGCAGGGCGCTGAAAAAGGTGTAACCGGTCGCGATCTCAAGGTTCGAGACCGAGGTCACGTAGTCGGACCAGGCGGAGCCGACGGTGTTGGTGTTCGGCGTATCCAATGCAATGACTCTGGTGGAGGCGTCGATGCGGGCGAGCGCACTGCCCTCGCCCTCGGGCACGACGAGCGCGATCTTCCAGACATGGTCGGGAATCGCGGTGCCGCTCGGGCCGACCGTGCCGCCCACATAGGTGTGGGCGCCGCAGATGATCAACACCTCGTTGCCCGCGCTCGCCAGTGTGCGGCAATAGGCTTCGAAGGTGTTCCAGAGGCCCTGGTTGTTGCGGGAGGCCTGCGGGAGGATGTTCGACATGTAGAAGACCGCGTAGTTGTCCGCGTTGCTCGCGGTGCGGTCGGCCGAGGGGCACATGTGCCCGCGGTCGTAGACAGCCCCACCGTTGTAGGTCGAAGTGCTGACGACGGTGAAGGAAGGCGGTAGGTCAGGATCGGGCGCCCATTTGTCGCTTCGGGAAACATTGCCGTAGTCGGAACTGCTGAGGTTCCAGCTCACCCAGTTGGGCACGCGACGGTTGTCGTTGTAGTCCATCGCGTACTGGGCGCGCTGGATCAGAAAATGGTCGTGGTTGGCCGCGTCGGCGATCGCACCGGTGGGGTTGCCGAGCACCGCCTGGTACTCGATGCCGAGCTTGGCCGCGCTCTCGAGGACGAGAAAGAGTCCGAAAACCAGGGCGGCGATCGAACGGCTGCGGCGGAGGTGGCGCGCCGCGGCGGCCCGCCAGTGAAAAGCGGAGACAGACATGATGGAGGACGTTGGGAGGATGCCCGCCGGCGCGGCGGCCGCGCGGGGATGGAAACGGCGAGCGACCCCGAAAAGACGGAGCCGCCGTTCAAGGGGGGATCCGGGGGAACCTCAGCGGCGCAACCGGCGGCGCAGAGCGACGAAACCCAACGTGAGCCCGCCGCAGATCATCGCGTACGTCGACGGCTCGGGGATCGCGGAGGCGGCGACCGAGAAGTTGTCCACCCGCCCGGTGCCACCAGCGGCGACCGTGCCGCCGTTGATCGCCAGCGCGCCGACATCGACGAGGCGGATTTGTACCGCCGCCTGGTTGTTCAGCGCCGCGACGCCGCTGAAGTCGAACGCGAAGCTCGTCGTCGGGACCGCGGAGGACGACGACCAACCGCCATTGATCACGCTGTAGCTGTAGGCGTTGGTGAAATCCGTCCCGTTGATGCTGTAGGAAAGCGCGAAGTTTGCCGGTCCAGTGTTGCTGCCCGTCTGGTCCCAAGAAACCGAGATCCCGGAGTACCCGAGAGTCGAAACCGAGAACTGGTAGTAGTCGCCGGCGCTCCAGGTGTTGCTGCTGAGCGCATTCGCCGAGCCATTGCCCGCGGGAGTCGTCCAATCGGTGGCCGCGCTCGAGTGGAAACCGGAGGCCGTGCCGGCGCCGAGATCGGCGGCGATGCCGCTGAGCGTCGGCGAGTTTGACAGATCGGCCGGGGTGTTGGACTCGAAGGTCCAGGTCGCGAGCACCTGGGCGCCGGCGAATTGAGCGACGGCCAGGAAAGCCGAGATGGAGACCAATGCGTGTTTCATGAGGAAGTGAGCGGTGTGCGGGTTGCGGGGCCGTTGATCCGAATTATCGAATACAAACGGGCACGGCGGACGCGCGTCCGCTGTGCGCATCCACGCATGCGAGACGACCCGGCCGACTGCACCACCTTTAGGGTAAAATCCAGGCGTCGCCGTAACCGGAACGACACGGAAGCGCGCCGCCCCCGAGCTCCCCTCTGCGGAACGCAGCCGATCGACCGGGTGCGCAGTTTCCCTGGGTTGCCTCAACCGGCGCGCAGCGCCTCCACCCGAACGGCGGCGGGGCCGAGCGGGGCAAAAGGCTGCGGCGTGCGCATGCCGCACGCCGCGACTTCGTCCCCTGCCGCTCGCGAAGGCGCGCTCACCGCATCAACTTGCGGTACTTGATCCGATGCGGGCGGTCGGCATCGGCGCCCTTGCGGCGGCGGTAATCCTCGAGGTAACCCGAGTAGTTGCCCGGCCACCAGTGCACGGTGCTCTCGCCCTCGAACGCCATGATGTGCGTCGCCACGCGATCGAGGAACCAGCGGTCGTGCGACACGATCACCGCGCAACCGGCGAAATTCTCCAGACCCTCCTCGAGCGCGCGGATCGAGTTCACGTCGAGGTCGTTCGTCGGCTCGTCGAGCAGGATGAGATTCGCTCCGCTCTTGAGCAGGCGGGCGAGGTGCACGCGGTTGCGTTCGCCGCCGGAGAGCACGCCGACCTTCTTCTGCTGGTCCGCGCCGGTGAAGCCGAACTGCGTGCAATAGCCGCGGGCATTCACCGCCCGGCCGCCGAGCTGCAGGATTTCCTCCCCGCCGCTGATCGCCTCGTAGATCGTCTTCCCGTCAGGCAGCGAATCGCGCGACTGGTCGACGTACGCGACCTTCACCGTGTCGCCGATGCGCAGCTCGCCGGCATCCGGTTTTTCGATGCCCATCATCATCCGGCAGAGCGTGGTCTTGCCGGCGCCATTGGGCCCGATCACGCCCACGATGCCGCCGGGCGGCAGCGAGAAATTGAGGTCGTCGAAAAGCACGTTTTCGCCGAACGCCTTCGCAACTTTCTTCGCGTCGACGACGAGCGTGCCCAGCCGCGGGCCGGGCGGGATCACAATCTCGAACTGCCGCTCCTGCTCGGCGGCGTTCTGCTTGAGCATCGCCTCGTAGGCGTTGATGCGCGACTGCGGTTTCGCCTGCCGCGCGCGGGCGCTCATGCGGATCCACTCGAGCTCGCGCTGCATCGCCTTCTGGCGGCGATCTTCCGTGCGCTGCTCGACGGCGAGCCGGCGCTGCTTCTGTTCGAGCCACGAGGAATAGTTGCCCTTCCACGGGATGCCGTGGCCGTGGTCGAGCTCGAGGATCCAGCCAGCGACGTTGTCGAGGAAGTAGCGGTCGTGGGTCACCGCGATGACCGTGCCCTCGTAACGCTGCAGGTGCTGCTCGAGCCAGCCCACGCTCTCGGCGTCGAGATGGTTCGTCGGTTCGTCGAGCAGCAGGATATCCGGTTTCTGGAGCAACAGCCGCGTGAGCGCCACGCGGCGGCGTTCACCGCCGGAGAGTTTGTCCACGACTTGGTCGCCGGGCGGGCAACGCAGCGCGTCCATCGCCATGTCGACGTGCGAGGCCACGTCCCATGCGCCGGCGGCGTCGATCTTCTCCTGCAGGTCGCCCTGCTTCTGCAGGATGGCGTCCTTCGCGGCGTCGTCGGCCGCGGCATCGAGTTCATCCCACGTCGCGTCGTAGGCGGCGACGAGGTCGGTGAGCTGTTTCACGCCCTCCTCGACGCACTGCCGCACCGTCGCGCCGGCGGTGAGCTGCGGCTCCTGCTCGAGCAGTCCGACCGAGTAGCCCGGCTCGAACGCCACGTGGCCGTCGAACTCCTTGTCGCGCCCCGCGAGGATGCGCATGAGCGAGGACTTGCCGGAGCCGTTGAGGCCGAGCACGCCGATCTTCGCGCCGTAGTAGAACGACAGGCTGATGTCGCGCAGGACCTCCTTGCGCTCGTGGCGCTTGGAGACTCCGAGCATGGAAAAGATGATCTTGGGCTCTTCGACGGCGGCCATGGGGCGCTATCGGTGGCAAGCACCGCCGCGCTCGTCAATGCGCCGCCGGTCTGCGCCAGCCGCTCGCTCGTATCGTCCAACCGTTATTCGACCACGATGCGGAAACCGATCGTGCGCGCCCGCTCGAGTCGGTTGCGCGATTCGAGCGGGATCTTCGCGATCTGCGCGGCAGTGTCGGCGTACGAGCCGCCCGCGACGAGCGACGTCTCGGCATCCGGCCGGTCGGGCGCGAGCCATTCGGCCACGTTGCCCAGCAGGTCGTAGAGGCCCGCGGTGTTGGCCGAAGCCGAGGCGATCTGGTGCGTCGTCTGGTCGCTCCGCTCCTGCGACCAGACGTGCGCGTAGAATTCGAGTCCCGTGGGCACCACGCCGACCGCGGCCTGATACTCCTCCTCGGTCGGCAACCGCACCTTGCGCCCGAGCAACCACCCGAGTCGGCGGCAGAATTCCTGCGCATCGTCCAAGTTCACCGATTCCACCGGCAGATCGGCGCCGGCCAGCCGGCTCGGATTGTTGCGCACGACCACCTCATAGACGCGCTGCGGCACCTCGGTGACCAGCATCTGCACGCCACGCCGGCCGGGCACATTCCGGAACTTGTCGGTCATCACGCGCAGGAGCGGTTCGATCACGCCGCGCTGCAGCGTAAGGTAGTTGAACTTTTGACGCAGCTCCGGATCGAGTTTCCGGCTGCGCGGCAGCTGGGTGAACATCGCGTCGTTGAGCCGCGCGCCCTCGAGGATCATCTCCGGCACGTTGGCGACATCGCGCGCGCGCAGCTTCGCCGCGATCGAGCGGTCGAGCTGCACGATGCGTTCGGCCGCCTCGACCGTGAGCTCCGTCTGACGCTCGACCTCGAGTTCATCGACGCGCTCGGCCGATGCATGGCGACTGCGGGGAAAATCGGTGTTGAGCTTTTGCTGCGCGTCGCGTGCTCGCTCGAACAACGCCGCCGCTTCCTGCGCGGCCCCGCGTCCCCGCGCCTCGGCGGCCTTCACGGCGCAATCCCGCGACTCGGCGAGCGGTGCCAGCGAGTCGAGCGTCGCGATCTCGACCTCAAGCTCTTCCAAGTTCGCGAGGCTCGCGAATTTCGTGCGGCCGAACTCTCGGTTGAGGCGCAGCTGCAGCTCGTGCGCGCGGTGGTACGCGGCGAGCGCTTCCGCCGTCTTCTCGGCGTCGCGGAACTTCCGCGCTTCGGCGGTCGAGTTCGCCAGTTCCTCGGAGATCGGCGCGGCATCCAGCCGGGCGATTTCCTGGGTGAGCTCCGTCTCACGCGCGAGGTTGCGGCCGGAGCCGGGCCCCTGCCGCTGGTTGAGCAGACGCTGGCGCTCGAGTGCTTCGCGCAGTTTCGCCACGCCGTCCGCGAGTTTGCCTTCCTTGAGCAACGCCCGGCCATCCGCTTCGTCGGCCCCGCTGCGGGCGACGGCGGCACGCGTCCACGCAGCCTCGTGCATCGCCTCGAGATCCCGCACGCGCTGGTTTTGCGCCTCGTCCATGTTGCCAGTCGCGTGCATCCACTCGCGCTGCGCTTCGATCGCGCGCAGCAGCCGTTGCAGGTCCGTCTCGGTCGGGATCCCCAGATCGCGGATGCGGGAAAACTCGCGCTCGATCTCGAGGCTTTCCTCCCGCAGGCGCCGCATCGCCGGGTCGTTTTCGCTGGCCAAGGCGCCGGCGTCCTCGTGCCGCAGAAAACCCCACACGAACACGCCGCCGACCACGGCAAGAACCGCTCCGCCCACGCCGAACCATGGCAGCAGACTGGGACGCGAGGACTTGCGGACGGGACGTGTGTGGGCGCGCATTCGCCGGCGAGAAAAGTGCCCGCGCCGGGAAATGGCAAGGGCCGCCGGGACTCCCGTGGGCGCCGCCCCGCGACACCCGCTCACCGCTCCGCGGCGACACCTCCGCGCGAGCGCCACGCCGCACCGGGTGAATGGCTGGACATTGCCTCGCCGCCCTCTTTTCTCGGCGCCTGTGCTAGATCAGCTCACCATCCTCGCGCCCGGCCTGCTGGGCGCCTCGGTCGCGATGGCCGCCCGCCGGTTCGGCGTCGCGCGGCGCATCGTCGCTTGGGCGCGACGCCCCGAAGTGCGCGTGCAGCTCGGGACCGCGCCGTGGTGCGACCAAGTGTGCGCGACGCCCGAGGAAGCGGCGCGCGAGGCCGCGTTGGTGGTGATCTGCGCCCCGGTCGAAACCATTCCTGCGCTCGCCGCGGCCATCCGTCCGCACCTGCGCGCCGATGCGCTTGTGACCGATGTCGGCAGCGTGAAGGGCGAACTCTGCCGCCGCGCCGGCGCCGGTTACGCGACGGATGGCGCCGGACCGCTCTTCGTCGGCTCGCACCCGATGGCCGGCTCCGAGAAGTGCGGACACGAAGCGGGCTCCGCCGAGCTGTTTCAGGGCCGCGCGTGTTTCGTAACGCCGTTCGACCACACGCCCGCCACGGCGGTCGAGACGCTCGTGCGTTTCTGGCAGGCGCTCGGTTGCGAGGTGGTGACGATGCACCCCGACCGACACGACGAGATCGTCGCCCACGTTTCCCACCTGCCGCACCTCGCCGCCGCCTGCCTCTGCAGCTTGCTCGCCGGCAAGTCCGCCGACTGGCGCAACCTCGCCGGTCCCGGCCTGCGCGACACCACGCGCGTCGCCTCCGGCGATCCAAAACTCTGGCGCGGCATCCTCACCGAAAATCGCGACGAGGTCCTGCGCGCACTGCGCACGTATCAGGACGAGTTGCAGGCGCTCCATGCCGCGCTCGCCAACCGCAACGACCTCGAGCTCCTCGTCCTCCTCGAGCGCGGCAAGACTTGGCGCGACCGGCTCCGTGTAACGTCATGAGCGAACCGCTCCCCGATCTCCTGCCGATCGCGCCGTTCACCCGGCCGGCCGACGGCGCCGTCACCCTGCCCGGCTCGAAGAGCCTCACCAATCGCGCGCTGCTGCTCGCCGCCCTCTCCGACCAGGCAGTCGAGCTGCGCGGCGCCCTCTTCAGCGAGGATACCGAGATCATGACGCGCGCGCTGCGCGAGCTCGGCATCGCCGTCGAAGCCGATGCCGCCGCGCACCGTTTCCGCGTGTACGGCGCCGGCGGGAAGCTCCCGGATTCCGAGGCCACGATCCACGTCGGCAACGCCGGCACCGCGGCGCGTTTCCTCACCGCGCTCTGCGCCGCCGCCGGCCGCGGCACGTATCATTTCGACGGGGTCGAGGCGATGCGCCGCCGCCCGATGGGCGGCCTGACCGACGCGCTCACCAAACTCGGCGCGCGCTTCGATTTTCTCGGCGCGCCCGGCTGTTTCCCCTTCGAGCTGCACGCCTCCGGGCTGCGCGGCGGCACCGTCGAGATCGATGCCCGCGAGAGCAGCCAGATGCTCTCCGCGCTGCTCATGGTCGCCCCGCTCTGCGCGGAGCCGTTGCGCATCAAACTCGTGGGCGACGTGCGCTGGCCGTTCGTCGCGATGACGCTGCGGCAGATGGCGCAGTTCGGCCAACCCACCGCCGAGCTCGCCACGCGTCCCGCCGCGGAGTTCGACGTGCCGTGGGGCCACAAGTTCGCCGCTCCCTCGGTCTACCCGATCGAGCCCGACGCCAGCGCCGCCTCGTATTTCCTCGCGCTCCCGCTCGCCACCGGCGGCCGCGTGCGGCTCGCCGGCCTGCCCGAAAAAGGCGCGAGCCTGCAGGGCGATCTGGCGTTCGCCGATGTGCTTGCGCGCGTCGGCCTGCAACTGCGCCGCGAGGGCGATGCGCTCGTCAGCAGCCTGCCCCCCGGCGCGAAGCCGCGCGGCGTCGATGCCGACTTCAACACGTTCTCCGACACCTTCCTCACGCTCGCCGCGCTCGCGCCGCTGCTAGACGGCCCGACGACGATCCGCGGCCTCGCGCATACCCGGAAACAAGAGACGGATCGCGTCGCCGGGATGGCCGCCGAGCTGAAACGCCTCGGCCAGGAGGTCGTCGAGACCGAGGACACGCTCGTCATCACGCCACGCCCGCTGCGGGCCGCGGTGATCGAGACCTACCGCGACCACCGCTTCGCAATGAGCTTTGGCGTGCTCGGCTGCCGCGACGTGCGCGGCGACACCCAGCCGTGGATCACCATCCACGATCCGGCGTGCTGCGCGAAAACGTTCCCGCACTTCTTCGCCGTGCTCGCCGGCTTGCGCGCGCAGTCGCATCCCGCCCCATGAGCACCGCCGCCCCGTTCATCATCGTCGCCATCGACGGCGGCGCCGCCTCCGGCAAATCGTCCACCTCGCGGGCGCTCAGCGAGCGCTTCCATCTGCTCCACGTCGACACCGGCTCACACTATCGTTTCGTCACGCACCAACTGCTCGAGCGCAGCGTGTCGCCGGACGACGAAGCCGCCGTGGTCGCCGCCCTCGCCACGTTTCCTCTCGCCACCCGTGTCGTCGGCCGCAGTGCGCAGATCGAGATCGGCGGACACGTGCCCGGCGAGGAAATCCGCGGCGCGCGGGTGAACGCCCATGTCTCGCGCGTCGCCGCGATCCCGGCGGTGCGCCGTTTCCTGCTCGAGTACCAGCGCAGCCAGGCGGACGTCGCGCAGGCGAACGGTTTCCGCGGGCTCGTGATGGAAGGCCGCGACATCGGCTCGGTGATTTTTCCCGCGGCAGATTTTCGTTTCTTCCTGCACGCCGATCCTGTCGAGCGAGCCCGCCGCCGCGCCGCCGAGGGGCAGACCGACTCGATCCTCGAACGCGACCGGCTCGACGCCGCACGCAAGACCGCGCCCTTCGCCTGCCCGGCCGGCGCCACGCCGATCGACTCGACGCACCTCACGTTGCCCCAGGTGGTCGACGAACTCGCCGCGCGCATCGCGCCGCGACTCGCGCCCGCACAGCCATGAACGTCCTCTATTGGTTCTGCCACGGTCTGATCCGCGCGGTCGCCGACACGGCGTTCCGCGGCGAGGTGATCGGCGTGGACAACGTGCCGCGCGAGGGGCCGTTCCTGATGGCGTCGAATCATTGCAGCCACCTCGACCCGCCGTTGCTCGGATCGCAGTTTCACCGTCAGGTCCATTTCTTCGCCCGGAAAACACTCTGGAAACCGGGTTTCCCCGCGTGGTGGCTCGACGCCGTGGAGACGATCCCGGTCGACCGCGACGGCGCCGATGTCGGCGCCATGAAGCGGACGATCGCGGCATTGGAAAACGGCGGTGTCGTGATCGTGTTTCCCGAGGGCACGCGCTCGCTCGACGGCCGACTAAAGCCCGCCAAGGCCGGCGTGGGCATGATCGCCTGCAAGGCCCGCGTGCCGGTGGTCCCGGCGCGCATCTTCGGGTCGTTCGAGGCGTTCGGCCGCGACGCGAAGATCCCGAAGCCGCACCCGGTTTCCTACGTCATCGGCCGCCCGCTCGCGCCCGCCGAGTACGACGATCCCGCCGCCGGCAAACAACGTTACCAGGTCGCCTCCGAACGCATCATGGCCGCCATCGCCGCGCTTGAGCTACCGGCCCGTCCTCTGATCTGATCCGCTTCTCCCATGTCCCTTCCGCTTCCCCGCTCCATCCTCGTCGTCGGCTCCGGCGGGCGTGAACACGCCATCGTCACCGCCTGTCTCAAGAGCCCGTCGCGCCCGCGCGTGCTGGCCGCGCCCGGTAACGGCGGCATCGCCCGCGACGTGAAGTGTTACCCGGTGCCGGTGGACGATGTCCCCGGCCTGGTCGCCTTGGCGAAGAAGGAACGCGTGGACTTCGTCGTCGTCGGCCCCGAAGTGCCGCTCAGCCTCGGCCTGGTCGACATGCTGATCGCCGCCGGCATCCCCGCCTACGGCCCGAAAGCCGATGGCGCGCGCCTCGAGGCGAGCAAGGTTTTCACGAAGGAACTGCTTCTCAAATACAAGATCCCGACCGCGCCCGCGCAGTTCTTCACCGAAGTCGCGCCCGCGCTCGCGTACCTCAAGACGCGCAAGGCCCCCTATGTGATCAAGGCCGATGGCCTCGCCGCCGGCAAAGGCGTGGTCGTCACGCCCGATCTCGCCGAGGCGCAAGCCGCCGTGCGGATGATGCTCGAAGACGGTGCGTTCGGCGCGAGCGGCAAGCGCATCCTCGTCGAGGACTGCCTCATCGGCGAAGAGACCTCGATCCACCTCGTCGTCTCCGGCCGCGAGTACGTCGTGCTCCCCACGAGTCAGGACCACAAGCGCGTCGGCGAGGGCGACACCGGCCCAAACACCGGCGGGATGGGCGCCTACTCCCCGGCCGAGGTCGTGACCGACAAGATGCTCGCCGAGATCGACCGCACGATCTGCCGCCCGAGCGTCGACGCTATCGCCGCGGAGGGTATCGATTTCCGCGGCACGCTCTACATCGGCATCATGCTCACTAAGTCGGGCCCGCAGGTGCTCGAGTTCAACACCCGTTTCGGCGACCCGGAGACGCAGGTGCTCCTCCCGCGCCTCGCCACCGATCCGGTCGCGCTGCTCTGGGCCGCCGCCAACAACCGGCTCCACAAGATCAAGCTCGAGATCAAGAGCGACTACGCGCTCTGCGTCGTGCTCGCCGCTCAGGGCTACCCCGAAAAGTACCCGAAGGGCGACGCGATCACCCTCCCGCGCGTCACCGGGACCGGCGAGTACATCTTCCACGCCGGCACCTCGGTGACGAGCAACCGCCAGATCGTGACCAACGGCGGCCGCGTGCTCGGTGTCACCGCGCTCGCGCCCACGCTGCGCCAAGCCGCCAGCCGCGCCTACTCGCTCTGCGACCAGATCGGCTACGTCTCCAAATACTGCCGCCGCGACATCGGCGCGAAACAGCTCAACCGCAAGTGATGCCGCCCCGCGCCGCACGCCTCGTCGCGCTCCGCCTCCTGCCGCCGCTGCTCGCCGCGGCGCTCGCGGTGCCGGCCCGTGCGGCCGACACACCGAGCGCACCGCCGGCACAAACGCCCGCCGCCGCGCCAACCGATCCCTCCGATCTCGGTCGCGGCCTGCGGTATTTCCGGCTCGGCTCGGGCAACGACGACGCGAGCTTCGCCGCCGCCAACGCCGCGCCGGCGCTCGTGCTCGACCTGCGCGAAGGAGCGGCGAGCGACCGCAGCGCCCCCCGCCTGCGCGAGTGGCTCGCCCGCCGCGACACCAACCGACCGCTCCTGATTCTCCTCGGTGCCGCCACACCGGATGAGCGCCGCGCGCTCATGCCGCGCGACGCCGCCGGTGTGCTCACGTTGGCGACGAAATCATCCGGCATTCCCGCCGACGTAATCGTCGATGTCGACGCCTCGCAGGAGCGCGCCGCCCTCGACGCACTCGCCTCCGGGCGCCCGGCACGCGAGTTGATCGAGACGAAGATCGAAAAACAGCGTTTCGACGAAGCCCGCCTCGCTCACGACCATGCCAACGGCGTGCGTGAACGCGTTGCCACGCCCGCCACGAAACCCGATGGCAAGCCCGCGGAGCCGGCCCCGGCGCCGTTGCAGGATGTGCTACTCCAACGCGCCGTCGCGATCCACCGCGCGTTGCTTGCGCTCGGTCGTATTCCCGAACACACCTGACGCCATGCCTGCGCCTGGCCTCGTCATCGTCGTCTGCACGGCCAACATCTGCCGCAGCCCCATGGGCGCGAAGCTGCTGCAGCACGCGCTCGCCGCCGAACCGGAGCCGCTGCGCTCGCTCCGAGTTGTCTCGGCCGGCATCGCCGCCGCGCGCGGGCACGCCGCGACCGACAACTCCGTCGCCGCCCTGCGGAAGGTCGGGATCAATCTCGGCGCCCACGGCAGCCAACCGCTCACGCAGGAGATGATCGATCAGGCCGTGGCGGTTTTTTGCATGACCGATGGGCATCGCATTTCGATCGAAACATCGTTCGCACGCCCGCCCAAGCGCCTGCACCTCTTCCGCGAGTTCCTCGGCACCGAGCACGACCCGGAGATCCCGGATCCCTATGGCGGCGATTTCCGCGAATATGAAGCGTGCCGCGACAGCATGGTCGAGGCGGTACCGTCGCTCGTACGTTTCCTCCGCAGCGTCGTCACCCCCGCCGGCTGACGGGCGCGCGCGGTCAGCCGAGGAATGGATTAAAGCGGCGCTCGTTGGCGATCGTGGTGAACGGCCCGTGCCCGGCGGCGATCAACGTGTCGGCCGGAAGCAAATCGACAACCCTTCGTGCCTCGCGGCGCAACGTCTGGCAGCAGTGGAACGCGCCGCCGAGCGAGCCCGCGAAAATCAGGTCGCCGGAGAACAGCACGCCCGGCGCCGCGTCGCCCAGTGAGAGATGATAGGCGTTGTGCTCGGCGGTGTGGCCCGGTGTACGGAAGACGTGGACGTGGAAGCCGGCCAGCTCTCGCTCGATGCCCTCGCCCACCGACTCGACCGCGAAGCCCGTACGTTTCGCCGGCGCGAGCACCCGCGCGGTCGGGCTGCGGTGGACGAGCGCCGGCAATCCGCCGGAGTGGTCGCGGTCCCAGTGGGTCAACAACACTGCGGCGGGGTTCGCGATTCCCTGCGGCCACGCTGAGAGCAATCGCTCCGGACAATCCGCCGTGTCGACGACGAGAGTGGCGCGCGTGGCCGGATGCTCCACGACGAACGCGTTCACCCGCCCGATCCCGTACGGCAGCGCGATCGTGTGCAGCCGAAACGGCAGTTCGGGCAATTCCGGCAAAGGATATTTTCCCTGGCTGAGCGCACACACGCCGACCTCGTTCAGTCCGAGTGCGATCGCGAGTTTCTGCAGTTCGATGCAGCTGAAATCGTAGCGGTAGTCCTCCGCGTCTTTGATACGCCCGGCGTCGATCCCCGTGGCCGCGGCGAGCTGCGCCTCGGTCAGGCCGGCGTTGCGCATGGCCTTGTCGAGGATGTCACCGAGCTCGTCTTCCAACGGAGGGGCGAACGACATGGCGCGCACAGTAGCGCCCGCAAAATGGATTTTCAATTCAGGCCCGAGCCGCCAGCGTCGGTCGCCATGGCTGACACCCAAACCGAGGTCCTCGACATCTTCACTCGCACGCGCGCGCTGCTGCGCGGGCATTTCGTCCTGCGCTCCGGGCTGCACAGCGGCCATTTCTTCCAGTGTGCGCAGGTGTGCCAGTACATGCCGGAGGTCGAGCGCTTGGCCGAACTGCTCGTCGCGAAACTGCAGGCCGCCGGCGTGGAATACACGACGGTGCTCGCGCCCGCGATGGGCGGACTGGTGATCGGCCAGGAGGTCGCGCGCCGCTCAAAGGTCCGCTTCATCTTCGCCGAGAAGGAAAACGACCGCCTCGTGATGCGCCGCGGTTTCAAGATCGCCGCCGGTGAGCGCGTGCTCGTCGTCGAAGACGTCGTCACCCGCGGCGGCCGTGTGCAGGAGTGCCTCGACATCGTGCAGTCGCGCGGCGGCGTGGTCGCGGGCGTGGCGATGCTCGTCGACCGCAGCGAGGGCAAAACGAAGTTCTCCGTGCCGTCGTACCCATTGCTTCAGCTCAGCTTCCCGACCTACCCCGCCGATCAGCTGCCGGCCGAACTCGCCGCGCTCCCGGCGGAGAAGCCGGGCAGCTGACGCAGCGGCGGTTATTTCGCGAGCTCGAGCGAGACGAACTTGCGCGTGCCGCCGTAGCGCACGACGAGCGTGTTCCGGCCTTTGCGCAGCGCTTCCTTCGCGCTGCGCGGGTCGCTCACCGTCGTCTTGTTGATCTTCTCGATGATGGTGCCGACGGGAAGCGTCAGCCCGTAAGGCGAGCGGCGCTCCACGACCGTCACGACAACGCCAGCCGCATCGCTCTCGAAACCGAAATCGCGTTTGAGCGCGTCGGACATCGGCTCGACCTGCACGCCATCGAGCAACTCCACGGCCGCGCGCGCGGCGATTGGACGCTCGTCGTCGAGTTCGCCCAGGGTCACTTCGACCGCGAGTGCCTTGCCCTCGCGAATGATGCGCAACGTGGCCTTGGTTCCGGGCGGGATCTGTGAAACCAGCAGACGAAGTTCGTCGCGATTGACGACCGGCTTTTCGTTCAGGGCCGTGACAACATCGCCCGCCACGAGCCCGGCGCGAGCCGCGGGACTCTCGGGCGTGACCTCCGAGATGAGCGCGCCGCGGTTTTCCTTCAGGTCGAAACTCGCGACGAGCCCGGCATCGAGCTCCTGCGTCGCCACGCCGAGGTAGCCGCGCACGACCTTGCCGGATTCGACGAGGCTCTTCATCACGAACGCCGCGAGGTTCACCGGAATCGAGAAACCGATGCCGATGTTGCCCCGGGTGGTCGTCATGATCGCGGTGTTGATGCCGACGAGCCGCCCCTTGGAGTCGACGAGCGCGCCGCCGGAGTTGCCGACGTTGATCGCGGCATCGGTCTGGATGAAATCCTCGTAGCCGGGATCGCTGTCGCCGCGGGCGAGCAGATCGAGCCCGCGCCTCCCGGTGGCCGATACGATGCCCATCGTCGCGGTCTGGCCGACATCGAGCGGATTACCGAGTGCGAAGACGATGTCGCCGACGCGCAGCTTGTCGCTGTCGCCGATCACGACGAACGGCAGGTTTGCACCCTCGACCTTGATCACCGCCACGTCCGTCTTCGGGTCGGCGCCGACGAGTCGCGCGGGCAATTCGCGGTCGTCCGGCAGCTTCACGAGGAGCGAGTCGGCACCCTCGACGACGTGGTTGTTGGTGAGGATGTACCCCTCAGCGGACACGATCACGCCCGAGCCGAGCCCACGTTCTGGTTGCACGACGACCGGGCTGCCGCGGAGTGCGGGACCGAGGCCGGTGCGCGCACGGGCGTATTTCGTTGAATAGACTGAAACCACCGCGGGCCGCGCCGCCGCCAGCGCCTCGGCGTAGCTGCCGAGCGCGGGCGCGGCCACGTCGGCCGGCGACGAGTCGACGACAAGCGTCGGCGCCTCGGTCCGGCTACGCGCGATCAACAGCCCCACGGCCAGCCCGACGACGCCGCCCGCGGCCGCACCGTACGCGAGGGAACGAGGTGTCATGGCGTCGCGGGCGAGGGCGGATCAGAAGCCTTTGACCTTGAACAGGCCGGTGACCGAGCGGTTCGAGTGGACTCGCAAGATCGCCTCGCCGAGCAGACCGGCGATGCTCAGCCGCGTGATCGGAAGTCCGCGGGTCTCGAGCGGTACGGAGTTCGTCGTGATGAGCTCGTCGATCGTGCCGTTCTGCAGGCGGGTGTAGGCCATCTCGTTGAGGATGCAGTGGCTCACCGCGGCACGCACGCTCACGGCGCCATGGTCGCGGAGCATCTTGGCGGCGGCGGTCAACGTGCCAGCCGTCTCGGTGATGTCATCGACCAGGAGGACGTCGGCGCCCTTCACGTCGCCCACGACGCTGATCGCCTCGACGGTGGTCGCCGTGGTGCGCTTCTTCGCGACGAGGCCGAGACCGGCGCCGAGGACCTCGGCGTACGCGGCGGCCATCTTCATGCCGCCCACATCGGGCGAAACGACGACGAGGCGGTCGGTCTTGAGGTGCTTCGCCATGTATTCGAAGAATACCGGCGAGGCGTAGAGGTGGTCGACGGGGATGTCGAAGAAGCCCTGGATCTGCTGGCTGTGCAGGTCCATCGTGAGCACGCGATTCGCGCCGGCGCCGACGAGGAGGTTGGCAACGAGTTTCGCGGTGATCGGGACGCGGGGCTGATCCTTGCGGTCCTGGCGGGCGTACCCGTAGAACGGCATCACGGCGGTGATGCGCTGGGCCGATGCGCGCCGGGCGGCGTCGATCATGATCAGCAGCTCCATCAGGTGATGGTTCGTGGGCGGGCAGGTCGGCTGGATGATGAACACATCCTTGCCGCGCACGTTCTCGTTGATCTTCACGAAGGACTCGCCGTCGGGAAACGTGGTGACGGTGGCGTCACCGAGCGGGAATTCGATCGCGCGGCAGATCTCTTCCGCGAGCGGGCGGTTGGCGTTGCCGGAGAATACCTTGATGTTTGCTTCCATCGTCGTCGGGGGGAGGAGGAGAATGAGTCGAAGGTGCGGGCGGGCGGAAGGTTATTTTGTCGCCTCGAGCCCGAGCTGGGCCTCCAGCCGGCCGACACGTTTGAAGAGCTCGGGGAGCTGCCCGCGGAGCAGCTGGAATTTCTGCTCGAGCAGATGCGGCAACGCGTAGCAGCCGCTCACCTTGCTCTTCGGCGGCAGGTCGCGGTTCAGACCGGATTGCGCGCCGGCCTGCGTGAAGTCGCCGATGTGCAGATGGCCCGCCACGCCGACCTGTCCGCCAAGCACAACGTAATCGCCCAGCGTGGTGCTTCCGGCGACGCCGACCTGCGCGACGATCAGGCAATGGCGGCCGATGGTGCAGTTGTGCGCGATCTGGACGAGGTTGTCGATTTTCGTGCCCTCCCCGATCGAAGTGCGGCTGAACCGCGCGCGGTCGATCGTGGTGTTGGCGCCGATCTCGACATCGTCGCCGAGCACGACGTTGCCGATCTGCGGGATGCGTTCGTGTCGGCCTTTCACGGTATCGTAACCGAAACCATCGGACCCGATCACGGCGCCGGGCTGAAGCCGCACACGGGCCCCGAGGATGCAATCCGACGCCACCACGCTGTGCGCGCCCAGCCAGCTATCGCCGCCGATCCGAGCCCGCGCGCCGACAAACACTCCGGCCTGCAACACCGCGCCCTCGGCGACCTGCGCGCCGTCTTCGATCACACACAGCGGACCGACATGGGCGCTGGCCGCTACCTGGGCGCCAGAGGCGATCACCGCCGAAGTATGGGTTCCCGCGGCCGGCTTCGGCCAGAGGAGCTGTTCCAATCGGCGGCAGATGCGCGTGAGGCCGACGGACGGATTCGGCAGCAGCAACCAGAGCTGGCCGGGCGGCGGTTCGCCGGGAAAATCCGCGGGTAACAGAATCACCGATGCGCGGCACGCCGCGACCGCGGGGCGGTACTTCGGGTTGGCGAGGAAAGCGAGGTCGCCTGGGCGGGCGGTATCGAGGGCGGCGATGCCGCCGATTGTGGCGTCGGTGTTTCCGACCGTGCGGAGAGGCTGGACGACTTCGATGAGTTGAGCGGCGGAGAAGGCTGGCGCCATGGTGGGAGCGTGTTCAGGGCGGACGGGTACTGAAACAAAAAAACCCCGCCCGAAATCGGACGGGGTTGGAAATGCGGAGCGGGCGCTTATTTCGCCGGAGCCGCAGGCGCGACGGTGATGGCCGGCGGGCGATCCTTGTTGATGGCCTCGAGCACTTCCTCGGTGATGCTGAAGCTCGGATCGGCATAGACGACCACGGCGTTGGCGCCCTGGTTGAGCACCAGTGTGGCACCCTTCTTCTTGGCGATCTCGGTGGCGACCTTCGAAATTTCCTCGGCGGCCTGCTGCTGGAATTGGCCGAGCCGCTTCTGGAAGCTTTGCTGGACCTGCTGCATGAACTGCTGGATCTCGCCTTCCTTCTGGCGGATCTCGCCCACCTTGGCCTCAAAATCCGCCTGGGCTTTCTTGCGCGCTTCTTCGCTCAGAATCGCGCTCTTGGTCTGCTCCTGCAGCTCCTTCGCTTGAGCGACGAGAGCCTCGCCGTCCTTCTTCATGGCGTCGATCGACTCCTTCGCCTTCTTCTCGTCTTCACGCAGCTTCGTCTGCTGCGCCTCGGTCTTGTAGTACTTCTCGAACAGCTGCTCCATGTCGATGGTGACGACCTTGACGGCGACCTGCGCCTGCAGGCCGATCGTCGCGCCAAGGAGAGCGAGGGAAGCGATCGCAAAACGGAATGGGTTCTTCATCGGATTGGTTGGGTCTGGGGTTTTGAAACGGATCAGAAGCGGGTGCCGTAGGAGAAGTTGAATTGGCCGCCCTGCTTGTTGAATTTGTCGCCCGTGAGCGGGATGCCGTAGTCGAGGCTCATCGGCGAGCCCATCACCATCATGCGGATGCCGAAGCCGAAGTTGTCGTTGTACTGGCCCGGGTTGAAGTCATACGCGCCACGGTTCACGAAGCCGGCGTCGTAGAACACCGCGAAACGGACCGGGCTCACGATATCGAGCGAGTACTCGAGGCTGAACATCCCGTAGGATTTGCCGCCGAGGATGATGCCGGAACTCGTCTTCGGACCGACTTCGCGGTACTCGAAGCCGCGGAGGGTGTTCGGACCACCGAGGGTGTAGTTGTAATAGTAGAGCTGGTCGTCGGTGGTGTCGCCGTACTTCTCGATCACGCCAGCGCGAAGAAGGATCGCGAGGACCTGTTCCTGAGCTTTGAAGAGCGGGACGAACTGCGCGCCCTTGAATTCCACGCTGTAGAAGTCGCGCTCGCCGCCGAAAGGTCCGCCCGCAAGTTGCGTCGTGAGTTCGATGCGGTTGCCGCGGGTGGTGTTGATCATCTTGTCGCGGGTGTCGCGCAGGAGGGTGAAGCTGACGCGCGACACATCGTGCGAGTCGAGGAGCGACGCGAGGTACTCGTTGCTGGTCGAAATGTCCTGATACTTGATGTTCTCGTAGGAGTACGAGAGCTGGCCTTCGAAGAGCTCGAAGAGGCGCTTGCGGGTGTAGACCGAGCCGCCGGTGGCGATGACCTCGTAATACGACGAGGTGTAGTCCGAGGCGGTGCGGTGCAACTCGAAGCCGACCGCGATCTGTTTTTCGAGGAACCAAGGTTCCTCGAAGTTGAGCGCGATTTCGTTGGACTGGGAGCCGATCTGGAAACGGATGCGGAACTTCTGACCGTCGCCTTGGAAGAACGAGCGGCGGTTGAAGAGGTCGAAGTTGCCTTGGCTGAGTTCGGCGTAAAACACGGCCTTCTCCAGCGAGCTGTAGCCGGCGCCGAAGGTGAGATTGCCGGTGCGCGCTTCGGTGACCTTGACCTTCAGGTTACGGCGGCCGGGGACGTTCGTCTGCTCCGGCGTGAGGTTTACGTCGTCGAAGAAGCGCGTGTTCTGCAAGCGGAGCTTGCTGACGTTCATGCGGACGGAGTCGAAGACTTGGCCGGGAGCCAGCACGAGTTCGCGCAGGATCACGATGCTCTTGGTCTTGTCGTTGCCCTCGATGTCGATCGATTCGAGCGTGACCTTCTCTCCCTCGGTGATGTCGTAATCGATGTCGATCGCCCCGGTCGCGAGGTTGGGCTTGCGGACCAGGCGGATGCGGGTGTCGAGGTAACCGCCCTTGCCGTAGAATTCCTCGAGCGCCTCGACATCCTTGTCGAGTTTCGAGGGCACGAACCAGTTGCCCGGCCGCTCGTTGAGCGCCATTGAGAGGAAGCGCGCCGGGAACAGCTTGTTCCCCACGAAACCGATGCGGCCGATCTTGTAGCGGCGGCCTTCCTCCACCGGGATCATGATTACCAGCCGGCCGGGTTTCGGATATTCGAACTGCACCTTCGAGCGGACGATATCGACGTCGAGATAACCACGCTCGCGATAGAAATCGCGCAGCTTGTCGAGGTCCTCCTCGAACTTGTCGTCCTGCAGGCGGCCTTTGCCGGTGAGCCAGGAGAACATCCAGTGCCGGCGGGTCTCCTCCATCGCGCCGCGCAGCTTGCGGGCGGAGATGCTGTCGTTGCCGACGAAGCGGATGTCCTGGATCTTCGTCTTCAGGCCTTCGCGGATGCGGAAGATCACGCGGCCGAAGCCCGTCGTGCGGTCGCGCTCGATCGAATAATTCACCTCCGCCTGCGAGAATCCTTTCTTCTGGTAGAGCTCGAAGATTTTCTGGGTGTCGGACTTGATCTGGCGCTCGTCCAGCGCGGAGTTCGGCTTCGTCGTGATCTCCTTCATCAACCGGCCGCGGCGCAGCGCGTGGTTGCCATCCAACTCCACTGAGAGCACGCGAAACTTCGGCGTAACCTCGACGACCAAGTTCACCCGATCATAGCTCTCCTCCTCCTTTTTGACCTCGATGAGTTCGAAGAGTCCGGTGCGGTAGAGGTTGCGCACGTCACGATCGACGATGCCTTCGTCGAACGTGGCGCCCTCGCGGATCTGGATGTTGGCGCGCACCACTTGCTCGCTGACGTTGCGCACGCCGAGAAACTTCACATCCACCTTGCCAATCGTGATTTGGGGCTCTCCCGCGACTTGGGCCCGCGCCGCCGGCAACCCGGCAAACACAAGCACTGCAATCAGAAGACCCAGCCAACCCCACGCCGGGGTGTTACGCGATATGGTTTTCAAAGCGGGTAATGTCCTTGAGGAAGGTTAATTTGATTTCTCCTACCGGTCCGTTTCGTTGCTTGGCAACGATCAAATCCGCCGAGTCGGCTGCCGTCTGGAATTTCTCATCGGCATCCTTCGGTCGCGCCAGCATCAGGACGACGTCCGCGTCCTGCTCGATCGAGCCGGATTCGCGCAGGTCGGAAAGGCGGGGCACGCGGTTTTCTTTTTCGGAGGCACGGTTGAGCTGGCTCAGGACAATCACCGGAACGTGGAGTTCCTTCGCCATGCCCTTCAGACCGCGCGAAATCTCCGCGACCTGCTGCTCGCGGTTGGCTTTCGGATCCGTGCCCGAAACGAGCTGAAGGTAGTCGACCATGATCATGCCGAGACCGCCGCGGTCGCGCATCTTCTGCGCCACGCGCCGCGCCTTCGCCCGCATCTCCATGATCGAGATGCTGCTCGAGTCGTCGATCATGATGGGGGCGTTTTTGAGCGCCTCGGCCGAGCGGCCCAGCCGCGCCGTCTCCTCGCTGTCGCGGCCGACGAAGCCGTCGCGCAACCGCTGCATGTTCACCCGCGCGTGCGAGCAAAGCATACGCAGCGCGATCTGCGACGAACCCATTTCCAAACTGAAAAGCAGCACACCCACCGGCGGCGTCTTCTTCGGGTTCACCGGCAGCGCCGCCGCCTCCGCGATGTTCAGCGCCAAGCTAGTCTTACCCATCGAGGGACGCGCTGCCAAGATGGTCATTTCCTGCTTCTGGAAACCGAAGAGCATCTTGTCCAGATCCACGAACCCCGAGCTCACGCCCGTCAGTTCGCCGCGCCGCTCCAGCATCTTCGCGATGACGGCCGTCGCCTCCTTGATCGGCTCCTTCATCTCACGCGCGGAGTCGTTCGTGCGGTCCTGCGTGATCTGGAACATGTCCCGCTCGATCTTATCGATGAACTCCTCGATGCCGCCCTGGTACTGGTAACATTTTTCGATCGCGCCGGTGGACACCGCGATGAGCTGGCGCAGCAACGCGTTCTCGCGCACCTGCTCCAGGAAATAGGTACGGTGCGCCGTCGTCGGGATGCGGTTCGTGATCTGGTTGAGCCGCACGAGCCCGCCGACCGCGTCGAGCAGGTTCTTCTTGCGCAGTTCCTCCGCCAACACCGCTTCGTCCACCGGATGACCGGCGCGGTAGATCTCGCAGAGCACCTCGAAGATCACGCGATTGCCCGGCTCGTAGAACGCCTCCGGCGTGAGCTTCGCCTCGACACACGACGACACGCTGTCGCCGCCGTCGATCAAGCAGCAGGCCAACAACGACTCCTCCGCCTCCACGCTGTGCGGCGGCGTGCGCCCGCCGGTCGGATGCGCGCCCGCGCCGTTGCCGTTGAAACCACGCGGCGACTCCTCGCTGCCGAACCTGCGGGATGAATTTGCGAACTCGGGGGGCATCGGAAAGCCGCGCATGGCGACAGAGTTCGCTCCGCCGCGCAACGACTCTCGGGAAAAACTTGCACGCACAGTTATTCACAGGCGCGCCCCCGCTTGCCTTCCCCTGTCCTCTCTGCTCCGTTGCGCCCGTCTTATGCGAATCCGTTCCTACCGCGCCCTCCGCCCGCAGCCCGAGCTCGCCAGCCAGATCGCCTCCGTCCCGTACGATGTCGTCAACACCGCCGAGTGTCGCGCCCTCGTCGAAGGCAACCCTTTGAGCATGCTCCGCGTCGCCCGCTCCGACCTCGAGTTTGCCGACGGCACTGATCCCTACTCCGATCCCGTCTACGCCCGTGCGAAGGAGAATTTCGAACGCCTCATCTCCGCCGGCCACCTCGTCCGCGAAACCGCGCCCTCCCTCTATATCTACCAGCAGCAGATGGGTGCCCACATCCAGACCGGCGTCGCCGCGCTCTGCCATGTGGAGGATTACGACAACAATCTCATCAAGAAGCACGAGAAGACCCGTAAGGACAAGGAAGACGACCGCGTTCGCCACACCTCCACCCTCTCCGCCAACCCCGGCCCCGTCTTCCTCACCTACCGCGACCAGCCCGCGATCGACGATATCGTCGCCGCCGCCATCGCGAGCGCGCCGCTGATGAGCTTCACCGCACACGACGGCATCCGTCACACCGTCTGGCGCATCACCGCCCCCGAGCAACTCGTCGCCGCGTTCCGCCAAGTCCCCTGCGTCTACATCGCCGACGGCCACCACCGCGCCGCCTCGGCCGCCCGCGTCGCCCGCGAGCGCCGCACCGCCAATCCCGGCCACACCGGCGACGAGGACTACAACTGGTTCCTCACGGTCCTCTTCCCGGCGAAACAACTTCGCATCCTTCCCTACAACCGCCTCGTCCTCGAGCTCCAGGGCCGCTCCGCCCGCCAGCTCCTCGCCGAGCTCGGCCGCGTCGGCCCCGTCACCTCCACGACCAAGCCCGCCCCCGCCGCCCCGGGCAGCGTGCACCTCTACCTCGAAGGCCAGTGGCACGCCCTCGCGCTCAACCCGCCGCCGGGCGCCGACCCCGTCTCGCGCCTCGATGTGAGCCTTCTTCAGGACAAGGTCCTCGATCCGCTCCTCGGCATCGACGACCCCCGCACCAGCAAGCGCATCGACTTCGTCGGCGGCATCCGCGGCACCAAGTACCTTGAAGACGCCGTCAACGCCGGCCGCGCCGCCATCGCGTTCTCCATGCACGCCGTCACCATCGACCAGCTCATGGACATCTCCGACGCCGGCCAGATCATGCCGCCGAAAAGCACCTGGTTCGAACCGAAGCTCCGCGACGGCCTCTTCATGCACCAGTTCTGACGAACGTCACCGAAACATCTCCCCTCCGCCCAAGGCCGGCCTCACCGCCGGCCTTTTCGTTTGCCATGTTGTGATGGGCGCAACGCATCGCGCGGCGCCGTCCCCTCCGCGGATCCGGCTTAGTGTCCGACTCTCACCGCCACCAATAATCGGGCTTTACGCCCGACTCTCCGAAAGCGTCTCCACAAGTCGGGCATAAAGCCCGCCCCACCGCGCTGCGTATCTTTTCCCTGCGCCTGCCTGCAACAAGGGCCGGCGCGATGCCGGCCCTCGGAAGATCTCCAGGTGATGCGCGAACGCCCTATTTCCGCCGCCGCCACCATGCAACGACCAGCAAGCCCCCGAGCCCGAGACACGCCGCGCCGGCCGCCGGCTCCGGAATCGCCGCGCCAAACGTCGTCGGCGTGTACGCGTTGGCGGTCAGCGTCGTCGAGTCGAACTCCCCGGCATGCTGCTCCGCCCAGCTGTCCAGGTTCAGCGTGAAATCGAAGGTGTAGTAACCGTTGTATGCGGACACCGTGCTGGTGTTCTGGAAAAGGCCGCGGAAGTACCCCTTCACCGCCGTCGGGTCCGTGTAGGAGAGAAACATCCCCGCCCCCGGGTTCCAGACCGCCGCCGTGCCGACCATCGCCGCCAGGCTCAGATCGAAATTCAGGAAGATACCGCCCTGGCCATTGGCCGCGGTCGTGTTCCAGAGGCGCGTGTTGTAGCCGCCGCTGCCGTTCGTGCTCAGCGCGTTCACACCGCTCAGCTGAAACGTGAACGCCGTCAGGCTGTCGTCCCACGCCGCCGAGGCCGAGCTCACCGAGCCCAATGTCTCGTCGACGAGTTGCACGAAGCCGGTGTTCGTGTTGTTCGGATTACCGTCGCCGTAGCCGACGCCGGTCGTCGTCAAAAACCACCCCGTGCCGATCTGCATCGCGTTCGCGCCGGCGCCTTGGCTGAACGACAGATAGAGATCCCTCGACTCGGCCCCGAGCGACGCCGACGCCAGCGCGTTCGTACCGCTCTGGGCGTCGGCCAAGGTGTTGTAGCGGGTGACCGTGCCGGAATAGCCGAGACGCATCGAATCGATGACCGTCTGGCCGGTGGCGACTGCGCCGCACAACGCGGCGAAAGCAGACAAGACCACGAGACGCATGAGAGTTCCTGTGTTTGGGGTTGGGGACCTCCGCCCGAAGCACGAGCGGAGGAGCGCGCCCCGAGGGCAGGCGCTGCGGCAGAAAAGCACTCCGTCACGGAAACGTCAATGCTGCCGACCGCCACGGCAACCGATACCGCACGCGCGAGCCGCCCCCTCGGCCCCCTACGCACCTCCCCGCTCGGCGCGACGCGGTGCGCACCTCCACACGCCCGCAGATCGCGCCACTTGACGTCTTTGCTACGGTCTCACCTCGTTCCCATGCCACTCGCCATGCGTCCGCTCCTCGCCTCGGTCCTCTTCCTTTTCGCCACCGGCCTCAGCCTCGCCGCCGCAGCGCCCACACGCGGCCCGCTCGTCGCCACCGCAAACACCATCCTCGACGACCTCGTCCGCGAGATCGGCGGCGATCAGGTACGCACGCATTGCCTCGTTCAACCCGGCGCCGACCCGCATGCCTTCGAGCCCCGTCCGTCCGACGTG